>JBDTAU010000378.1:0-7452 GCA_039924465.1 Dermatophilaceae bacterium | reverse complement strand
AGTCAACGATTCATGCCTTGCGCGAGCCTTTGGACACCTCTGGGTGCCCAAAGGTGTCCACCCCGCTAGGCTGTCGCCCGTGAAGCGTCGAATCCTCGCCCTGCTCCCCTCGCGTCGCACGTTCGTCGCGCTCGCCTCGGCGACAGCCCTGACCGCCGTGGCCAGCGGCTGCTCCATGTTCTCGCCGGTCCAGACCAATGTGCCCTACGACCCCGCCGACGGGGTCTCGGCCTCGGTCGGCCCCCTGGACGTGCGCGACCTCCTGCTCGTCGGCACCGGCACCGGCCCCGCGGTGATCTCCGGCTCGGCGCTCAACACGGGCGACCAGGACCTGACCGTCCAGTTCGCCTCGGAAGAGGGCGGCGCGACCAGCGGCGGCGCCGAGCTGCAGTTGGCACCGCGCGAGCAGGTCGACCTCTCCACCAAGGGCCTGACGTTGAACGGGATCACCGCCAAGGCTGGGGCGGTCACCAACATCATGGTCAACAGCAGCGTCGGGGGCCAGACCGTGGTCGGCGTGCCTGTGCTTGCGCCCGCTGGCTACTACGCGACGATCACCCCCGCCCCGACCGCCAACTGACCCCTGCGGGGCCGGCGCGCAGGTCAGGCGGACTCGAACTTGTAGCCGAGTCCGCGCACGGTGATGATGTGGACCGGGTTGCCCGGGTCCGGCTCGATCTTGGTGCGCAGCCGCTTGATGTGCACGTCGAGGGTCTTGGTGTCGCCGACGTAGTCGCTGCCCCAGACCCGATCGATGAGCTGCAGGCGGGTCAGCACCCGGCCGCTGTTGCGCAGCAGCATCTCGAGCAACTCGAACTCCTTGAGCGGCAACGTGATCGCTCGCCCGCCGACACTGACCGTATGCCGCTCAACATCCATCCGCACGGGGCCGGCTTCGACGGTGGGCGGCACGAGGTCCTCAGGCTCGGCGAGCCGGCGCAGCACCGCCTTGATCCGGGCCAGCAGCTCACGGCTCGAGTAGGGCTTGGTCACGTAGTCGTCGGCCCCGATCTCGAGACCCACCACCTTGTCGATCTCGCTGTCCTTGGCCGTGAGCATGATGACCGGGACACTCGAGCGCTGGCGCAGGGCGCGGCAGACATCGACCCCGGGGAGCCCGGGCAACATGAGGTCGAGCAGGACCAGGTCGGCCCCGTTGGCGTCGAACTCCACCAGGGCGGCCGGGCCGGTCTCGGCCACCGCGACGTCGTAACCCTCCTTGCGCAGCAGGTAGGAGAGCGGGTCGGAGAAGGATTCCTCGTCCTCGACGAGCAGGATGCGGCTCACGATGCTCCTTCGGGGTGGTGGGGGGCGGGGGAACTGCTCGAGCTGGTCGGGGCGAGCGGTAGAAGCGGCGCCGACCGCTCCGGAGGACCGGTCCGCTCCGCCGACGGCAGCCTGAGGGTGAAGGTCGAGCCCTGATCGGGCGAGGACCAGACCGAGACCTGACCACCGTGGTTCTCGGCCACGTGCTTGACGATGGACAGGCCCAGCCCGGTGCCACCGGTCCGCCGAGATCGCGCCGCATCCACCCGGTAGAAGCGCTCGAAGATCCGGGTCTGGTCGGCGGTCGCGATCCCGACCCCCTGGTCGGTCACGGTCGTCTCGATGATGCCGTCCGGTCCCCGCCTGACGTTGAGCGCGACCCGGGTCCCCGGGTCGGAGTAGGTGACGGCGTTGACCAGGAGGTTGGCGACGGCCGAGGTGATCAGGTCCTCATCGCCCCACACGTGGCAGTCGTCCTCGAAGCTGGAGGCGAGCTCGACCCGGCTCTGCTCGGCGAGCAGGCGAGACCGATCGATCGCGTCCCGGGCGCAGGCTGCCACGTCGACCAGGCCGGGGTCGGAGATCACATCGACGCCTTGCACGCGGGACAGCTCGACGATCTCGCGCACCAGCCTCGCGAGCCGCTCCGACTCCACCGAGATCCGCTGGGCGAACCTCGCGACCGCCTCTGGGTCATCATGCGCGTCCACGATGGCCTCGGCGAGCAGGGAGATCCCGCCCACCGGCGTCTTGAGCTCATGACTGACATTGGCGACGAAGTCACGCCGGACCCGCTCGACCCGAGCAGCGACGGACCGGTCGTCGACGAGAAGCAGGAGGTGGTGACCCCCCAACGGTGCGACGCGAGCGGCGACCACGGTCCGGGCGTCGCCGATGCCTTTGCGCAGCTCGAACTCGTCCTCCCGGATGACCCCGTCGCGCCGGACCGTCCGGGCCAGCTGGAGCAACTCCTCGTGGACCAGCTCCCCGCCACGCACGAGACCGTGGGCCGCGGCAGCGGGTGAGTTGTTGACGACGTGGTCGGAGCTGTCGAGCACGATCCCGCTGGAGCCCAGGACCGCGAGCACCTCCGCCACCCCCGGGGGCAGCGGCCGGGGTGAGGACACGACCTCCTCCGCGGCCCGGGACCGATCGGAGAACCGGACGGCGAGCACCGCCGCACCGGCCAGCGCCAGCCCGGCCATGACGCCCAGCGTCACAGCGGTCATCGGATCCACGGGATCAGGGTACGCAATGAATGGGACCCCCTCGCCCAGCCCGGGACAGCCGAGCGCGGACTGCGTCGAGTGTTCACCTCAAGGCTGCCGGTCGTTCACCCACACCTGCGACTCTCAACGCCTCCCCGGCCCCACCCGCGCACGACCCAGAACGGCCGGACCCAGACAGACAGGAAGACGATGCGCGACCAGTTCCACGAGGACCTCGACCGGATCTCCGACCAGCTCGTCGAGATGACCCGCCTGGCCGGCTCGGCGATGTCGCGGGCCACCACGGCCCTGCTCGACGCCGACGTCCACCTCGCTGAATCCGTCATCGAGGCGGACCACGTGCTCGATGACATCCGGGTGGAGCTCGACGAGGTGGCCATCGACCTGTTGGCCCGGCAGCAGCCGGTCGCCACGGACCTGCGGATCATCGTGACCGCGATGCACATGAGCTCTGACCTCGAGCGGATGGGCGACCTCGCGCGGCACGTCGCCAAGGTTGCCCGGCGCCGCTTCCCCGAGTCAGCAGTGCCGGCCGAGCTGCGCGCCCACATCCTGTCGATGGGTCAGGTGGCCGCGAGGATCGTGACCCAGTGCGGCTCGATCATCGCCAGCCAGGACATCGAGGCGGCCGCCGCCCTTGACCAGGACGACGACGAGATGGACGAGTTGCATCGCGCGCTGTTCGCCGCAGTCCTCGATGAGGGGTCGCATCTGAGCAAGAACGCGGTCGTCGACCTGACCCTGGTCGGCCGCTACTACGAGCGGTTCGCCGACCACGCGGTCTCGGTGGCACGCCGGGTCGTCTACCTCGTCACCGGCGGCTACGACACCGGGGTCGACCGTGAGGAGGATGAGGACGACGAGGAAGACACCGTCAGCAGCGCGGCCCTGAACGGGGCCGGCTGACCCAACAGCCGTCGAAGGGACGGGGCCGTCTCAATAGCCCTCAAGGGGCCGGCTGACTCAGCGGCCCTGGTTGGCGACAGCCGCTGCAGCGGCTGCGGCTGCCTCAGGGTCGAGGTAGCGCCCCCCAATGGTCACCGGACGGAAGTTGTCATCGAGCTCGTAGACCAGCGGCATCCCCGTGGGGATGTTGAGGCCGGCGATGTCGACGTCGCTGATGCCGTCGAGCGTCTTGACGAGCGCCCGCAGGGAGTTGCCGTGCGCGGCGACCATGACGGTCAGGCCATCCCCGAGGTCCTGCTTGATGTTGTGCTCCCAGTAGGGGGTCATCCTCGCGACGACGTCCTTGAGGCACTCGGTGCTCGGCATCGCCTCGCCGATCCCGGCATAGCGCGGGTCGCCGGTCTGGGCGTACTCGCTGTTGGGGTCGATCGGCGGCGGGGGCACGTCGTAGGACCGGCGCCACTGCATGAACTGCTCCTCGCCGAACTCCTCGAGGATCTCCTTCTTGTCCTTGCCCTGCAGAGCCCCGTAGTGCCGCTCGTTGAGGCGCCAGTCGCGCTTGACCGGGATCCAGTGCCGATCGGCGGCGTCGAGGGAGAGGTTGGCCGTCGTGATGGCCCGGCGCTGCACCGACGTGTAGACGATGTCGGGCAGGATGCCGGCCGCCTTGAGCTGCTCACCGGAGCGGATGGCCTCGGCTCGGCCCTTGTCGGTCAGGTCGACGTCGACCCACCCGGTGAAGAGGTTCTTGGCGTTCCAGTCACTTTCGCCGTGTCGGACGAGGACGAGCGTGTAGGTCATGGCCGCCAGCCTATTCACTCCTCGAGCAAATGGCGGAAGGACTCCAGATTTCGGGTCGACTCGCCGCGGGAGATCCGCCAGTCCCACTCCTTCTGCATCGAGGTGAGGAAGCCGATCACGAGCAACTCGTTGAAGGCCTCGTCCGAGGCCCCGAGGATGACGCCGAACAGTTGGTCGAGCTGATCGGCGTCGAGCCCGGCCGTGGGCAGCTGGCCGCGCAGGAAGACGTCACCGTCCGTGTCGATCGCGTAGGCGATCCCGGCCAGCCTGAGGTTCTTGCGCAGGAGGTGGCGATAGAACTTCTCGTGGTTCTCGTCCGGGTGGCGGATGACGAAGGCACTGATGCTGGTGACCCGATCCCGAACCAGCAGCGAGACGACGGTCTTGAGCTTCTTCTCCCCCGGCAGGGTGACGACGTACTCCCCCTCGCGGCCACCCAGCTCCCACTCCAGCGCGACCTCGTCGAGGTAGGTCGTGAGCCTCGTGACTGCCTGCTCGGTCATGGCGCCACCGCCGTCGGGATACCACTCAGGGCTGCACCGGCGGCGATCGGAGACCCCCTCCGGTCAGCAATGGCCTGTCGATAGACCGCGAGGAGGCGGTCGGTGGTCACTCCCCAGCCGAACTGGCTCGATTGTCGGACCGCCTTGTCGGCCAAGGCCACTCGACGGAGAGGGTCACGCAGCAGGCCACCGACGGCGTCCGCCCAGTCGGCCGGGGCGTGACCAGTGACGAGGACACCAGCATCGCCGACTGCGGTGGGCAGACCGCCGACGCGGGCCGCGACGACGGGTGTGCCGCACGCCTGGGCCTCGATCGCCACGAGGCCGAACGACTCACTGTGGCTCGGCACCAGGACCAGGTCTGCCGCGCGGTACCACTGGGCAAGGACCGGGCGGGCCACCGGCGGGACGAAGCTGACCAGGTCGCTGATCCCGAGCTGGGCGGCGAGGTCCTCGAGCTCGTGCGGGCGCTCCAGCCCGGTGCCGCTCGGTCCTCCGAGGACGGCCACGCGCAGGGTTCGACGACGAGCCGGGTCGCGTCGGAGCAGCTCATGGGCCACCTGAAGCAGCAGGTCCGGGGCCTTGAGCGGCTGGATCCTCCCGACGAAGAGGAGCAGCTCGGCATCCTGTGGCAGTCCGAGGGCCGCGCGGGCCTGTCCGCGGTCCCCGGGGGTGAAAGTCTGGAGGTCGACGCCCGGAGGGACGATCGAGACCTTGGACGGGAGGGCGGCATACAGCTCGATGAGGTCGCTCGCCTCCGCCTGCGTGTTGGCGATGAGTCGGTCGGCGGCCTCGACGACCTGGGCCTCCCCGATCTCCCGGCCCGGCGGCTCCGGCCGGTCGCCCGCGGCCACGTGCTGGTTCTTGACCCGGGCCATCGTGTGCATGCTGTGCACGAGCGCGACCCGCCACCGGTCGGCGGCCAGCCACCCGACCTGGCCGGAGAGCCAGTAGTGCGAGTGGACCACGTCGTAGTGGTGCTCGGGGACGGACAGCCCGGCATGCATGATGCCGACCGAGAAGGCGCACAACTGACCCGGCAGGTCCTCCTTGGACAACCCCTCGTAGGGGCCGGCGGTGACGTGCCGGACCCGGACCCCGGGCACCAGCTCCGCCTCGATCGGTGTCGCGCCGGTGGTGCGTCGGGTGAAGATGTCGACCTCCACACCCCGGCGGGCCAGCTCCTTGGCGGTCTCGGCAACGTAGACGTTCATCCCGCCCGCGTCCCCGGTGCCGGGTTGCTCGAGCGGGGAGGTGTGCACGCTGATCATCGCCACGCGCCTCGGATCACTGTGCATCGCGTCCCTTTCGCCAGCCACCACTCCTGTCCGACTCAACCACACTCATCATTCGATGTATTCCGGCGTCACCGGCGGCGCGCAAATACATCGAATGAATCCGGGCGGCGCCGGCACCGCAGCTGCTGGCTAGGCTCAGCCTCGTGGCAGCCAGGCACCCGGTCGGGACGATCACCCGCGGGACGACCAATCCCAACCGGCTGCGCCGCGTCGACCGGTGGATCGCCGGGCCACAGGGCAGGCGGTTGCGCAGCTCGGTTGGTCCGCCAGTCGTCGTCGACCTCGGCTACGGCGCCTCCCCGATCACCGCCGTGGAGCTGCACGACCGGCTGCGTCGGATCCGTCCCGACGTCGAGGTCGTCGGCATCGAGATCGACCCGGCGCGGGTCGCTGCCGGCGCGGTGCTCGAACATCCGGGTTTGACCTTCCGGCTCGGCGGCTTCGAGGTGCCGCTGCCGGCTGACGCTCGCCCCGTCGTGGTCCGCGCCTTCAACGTGCTGCGCCAGTACGACGAGTCCGGGGTGGCCGCGGCGTGGGCTCGGGTCCAGGCTCGGCTCGCGCCCGGGGGCCTGCTCATCGACGGGACCTGCGACGAGCTGGGCCGTCGGGCCACCTGGGTCGCCGTCGAGGAGGCCGGGCCGGTCAGCCTGACCCTCTCGCTCCTGCTGCGTGGCCTCGACCGGCCGTCCGACGTGGCCGAGCGGCTCCCCAAGTCGCTGATCCACCGCAACGTGCCCGGCGAGCCGATCCACGCCTACCTGCAGGACCTCGACCGGGCCTGGGCGCATGCGGCCCCACTGGCCTCCTACGGGGTGCGCCAACGCTTCCTCGCGACGGTGCGGAGCGTGGCCGCCGACTGGCCGTTGCAAGCAGGGCCCTCTCGGTGGCGCCTCGGCGAAGTCACAGTCGACTGGGCCGCGGTCGCCCCAGTCGCCCCACCCCCCTGACGCCCCTCCCGGTCGAGTGGCCAATCCAGCCGCCCACCTCCCGGTCGAGTGGCCAATCCAGCGTGGGTCAGCAGGCGTCAGCGCGCGTAGTCATCCTGAAGTCGGTGGATATCGCTCTCGTCGAAGTGTCCGAAGGCCACCTCGAGCAGCCGCCCGGGCCGATCACCGGAGTTGCCCATCCGGTGAGTCGAGGCGCGCGGCACCCAGATGATCTCCCCGGGCTGGGCCGTCCACTCCCGATCGTCGACGGTGATGTCGATCGGCACGTCGAGCACCGCCCACATCTCGCCACGGTGGTCGTGCTTCTGCAGCGACAGGCGGTGCCCCGGCTGCACGGTGATGATCTTGACCGTCACCTGCTCGTTGGAGACGAACTGCTGGAAGTCCCCCCACGGCCGCTCCGCGACGAAGATGTCGTCGGTCGGGTTCCGGGTCCCCCGGTCGTACTCATCGAGTGAGTGTGTCGGCTCGCCGTCATGACGCTTCTGTGGCACCTGCTGTG
>JBDTAU010000377.1:0-5711 GCA_039924465.1 Dermatophilaceae bacterium | reverse complement strand
GGTCCCCGAGCGCTTCGCCCTCCCCGATCGCCTCGCGTGGTTCGCCGCGGCCCTGCTCCTGCTGTCCCTCCCGCTGCTGCGCGTCGGGTCGCTCGGCGGCCTCGCGCCGGTCCTGCTCATCCTCGGCTTCAGCGTGGCCCCCTACATGATCACGACGTTCACCCTCGGCGAGCGGATCACACCGCCGTCACGCACGGGGGCCGCGATGACGCTGCTGGCCGCTGCGACCGGCCTCGGCTACGCGATCGGGGCAGCGATCGCCGGGCGGCTCGCGGACTGGGGCGGGCACGGTCCAGCCTTCGCGGTCACCGTCGCCGCGGGCGTCCTGGCGGTCGTCGTCTCAACGAGCACCCGCAGCCTGGTCCGCCGATCCGAGTCCGACACCGTTGGCGCCACCGCCTGACCACCGGCACGACCATCCCGTATGCCGCTGGGCCCCTTCCCGTCTCTGACTGACCTCACGTGGTGGGCCGGCTCGCGAGCCAACCACAGAGCCCCTCCTCCCCGGACCGCATCATCAGGGAGTGGTTGAACCGCAGGAGGGGACGCGCCAGCGGGACGAGCCGACCGAGACCGGGCGCGGTGACGGTCGCCTCCTGGTCGTAGTGGGCGAGGGTCGCCCCGGCGTCGTCCTCGACCCGCCACTGGCTCCAGCCCTCGAGGTCGCCGCCGATCCGCACCCGCAGCACCCCGGCGTCGCGGTCCTCGACCTCGCGGGTCAGGACCAGGTGCAGCGTGTAGGGCAGCAGGCTGCGCACGAAGGCGTGGTTGCTCTCGTCGTCGATGCGCTGCATCCGGCGAACCTGCGGCCACCACAGTCGGTAGCTGTCGACGTCGGCCAGGGCGGCATAGACGACGTCCGGGTCGAAGGGCAGGTGCCACTGGTGCTCGAACACGAAGCTACCCATCCGACAAACCTAACGCAGCGCTCAGGCGGGCAGTCGGCACGACCAGACGGTGGAGAATGCTGGGATGAACGCTGCGGAGGTCCTGGCTCCCGATCACACCTCCGGTGTCTCCTGATGTGGTGGCACACCGTGCTCGGGGCTCTGGGCGGGCTGCTCCTGATCTATGCCGTGCTCCTGGCCCTGCTCTGGCGCTACGCACGCACCCACCCCGAAGCAGTCACCATGCGCGAGGCCCTACGACTGCTGCCCGACCTGGTGCGCCTCGTCCGGCGGCTCGCCGTCGACCCCGCCGTGCCCCGCGTGACGCGGGTCTGGCTCACGCTGCTCCTGATCTATCTCGCCTCGCCCATCGACCTGGTCCCCGATGTCGTCCCGGTCCTCGGCTACGCGGACGACGCGATCGTCGTCGCTCTCGTGCTGCGCTCCGTCGCCAGACGCGCCGGCGCCGAGGCGCTCGACCGGAACTGGCCGGGCACCGCGCCCGGGCTGCGCCTCATCCGGCAGCTCGCCGGGCTCTCCCCGAGCTGAGTCATCGCCCGCACCTCGCCCAGTGATGCAGTCAGCCGAGACGAAGCGGCCGGGTCCACCCGGCCGGCGCTCAGGTGGCCTGGGCGTCGCGCAGCTCACGCTTGAGGATCTTGCCAGACGCGTTCCGCGGGAGTTCATCGACGAACGTGACCCGTTTGGGCAGCTTGAAGCCCGCGAGGTGGTCCCGCAGGTGCGTGATGAGCTCGTCCTCGGTGACCTCGCCCTTGCGCACGACGAAGGCGCTGACCGCCTCGACCCACTTGTCGTCGGGCATGCCGACCACCGCGACCTCGGCCACGGCCGGGTGCGTGTAGAGGGCGTCCTCGATCTCCCGGGAGGCGACCAGCACCCCACCGGTGTTGATCACGTCCTTGATCCGGTCGACGACGAAGACGTAGCCGGCCTCATCCATCCGCACGAGGTCGCCGGAGTGGAACCAGCCGCCGGAGAAGGCCTCGGCGGTCGCGGCCTCGTCGTTCCAGTAGCCGTCGCACAGGTGGGGCGAGCGATAGATGATCTCACCGGACTCCCCCACCGGCACGTCATCGCCCACGGCGTCCACGACCCGGGCCTCGACGAACAGGACGGGGCGGCCCGCGGAGTCCGGGCGATCGGCGTGCTCCTCCGGTCGCAGGACGGTGCACAGCGGCGCCACCTCGGACTGACCGAAGCAGTTGTAGAAGCCGAGGTCCGGAGCCTTGGCCTGCAGGCGGGACAAGATCGGGCCCGGCATGATCGACGCCCCGTAGTAGGCCTTCTTGAGCCCGCCCAGGTCACGCGTCGCGAAGTCGGCGTGGTTGGCCATCGCGACCCAGAGCGTCGGCGCCGCGAAGAAGGCCCGGTGCCCGTCCTGCTCGATCCGCCGCAGCACCTCGCCGGCGTCGGGCACCTCGAGCAGCGTGTTGGTCGCACCGACGGCGAGCCACGGCATCAGGAAGACGTGCATCTGCGCCGAGTGGTAGAGCGGCATGACGTGGAGCGGGTTGTCCTCCGCGGTGAGGTCGAGACCCACCACGCACGAGAGGTATTCGTGCACGAGGGCCTTGTGGCTCATCATGGCGGCCTTGGGTCGGGAGGTCGTCCCGGACGTGTAGAGGAACTGCGCGAGATCGGTGTCGGCCACGTCGACCTCGACGACCGGCACGTCCCCCGTGCGGGAGATCGTGAGGAGGGAGTCCTCGGTGTCGCGCAGGATGATGCGCTGCTCGAGGCCAGCCGCGACCTCGGCGTCGATGCCATCGAGGCGGTCGGCCAGCGCCGGGTCGACGAGGATCGCGCGGCTGCCGGACTGCCCGATGAGGTAGGAGAGCTCAGCCCCGGTGAGGTTGTAGTTGAGCGGCACGTGGACCAGGCCGGCCCGGGCGCAGGCGAGGAAGCCGATCAGGTAGGCGTCCGAGTTCTTGCCGAAGGCCGCGACCCGGTCCCCCGTCGCCAGTCCGAGACCCAGCAGGTGCGCTGCGGCACGGGAGACAGCGGCGTCGAGAGCGGCATACGTCCACTCCCGGTCCGCGAAGGTCAGGGCCACCCGGTCACGGAAGGTGTGCCCACTGCGGCGGATGATGCCATCGACGGTGCTGCTCCTCGGCGACAGGGACATGAACCGCTCCTTCGGGACGGGGCCCGCCCGGGGCCCATGGTTGGTGGTGGCGCTACCTCCCACATTAGGCTCACAGCCCCTAGCGGTCCCCGGGACTGGTCAACTGCGCCAGGCCGTCAGTCACGGTCCAGCAGCGGCGGCCGATGTCCCTCGACCCCACCGGTGGCGGCCTCCCACGTCGCGGCGAGACGCAGCACCGCCGTGTCGTCATGGTTGCGGCCGATGACCTGCAGGCCGATCGGGAGCCCAGAGGCGCTGAAGCCCGCAGGCATGGCGAGCGTCGGGGCGCCGAGCAGGGTGCCGATCGTCGAGACCTCCATCCACCGGTGGTAGGAGGACATCGGCCGCCCGGCGACCTCCTGGAGCCAGGGGGTCTCGACGTCAAAGGGCATCACCTGCGCCGTCGGGATCAGGGCGTAGTCGGCGCTCTCGAAGAGCCTGAGGAAGCCGCGGTAGAGGTCGGAGCGCTGGACCGAGGCTGTGAACAGGTCCGCTGCCGTGATCGGACCCTCCCCGTCGAGGCCGTGCAGCAGCCCCTCGATCTCATAGATCGCCTCCGGTTTGAGCATCTCCCGGGTACGGGGGTCGTCATAGAGAGGACGGTTGCCGCCGCCGCTCAACACGTGCCGATAGGTCCTCCAGAGGTGCCAGAGGTCGGCGCTGCCGTGGAAGCTGCCGTGGCCCGGCAGGTCGTCGTGCACGATCACCTCGAAGCCGAGGTCGCGCAGCCGGTCGACCGCTGCGTCGCAGACCTCGAGGACCTCCGGCTCCATCGGCAGGTAGCCGCCGAGGTCGCGGAACCAGACGATGCGCCCACCGGGGAGCGGCTCCGCGACAGCGGCCACGTCGAGGCCCGGACCCGGGAGGGAGAGCGGTGCCCGGTCGTCCTCGCCGGCCATCGTCTCGAGGAGCAGAGCCAGGTCGAGGGGGGTCCGCGCGATGGGGCCGTCCACGCTTCCCTGGTTGATGAACAGGTCGCTCCCGTTCGACGGGACCCTCCCGAACGAGGGGCGCAGGCCGTAGACGTTGTTCCACCCCGGGGGGTTGCGCAGCGAGCCCATGAAGTCACTGCCGTCGGCCACGGGCAGCATCCGCAGGGCGACCGCCACGGCGGCCCCACCGCTGCTGCCGCCCGCCACGAGCGACAGGTCGTAGGGGTTGCGGGTGACCCCGTGGACGGGGTTGTAGGTGTTGGAGCCGAGTCCGAGCTCGGGGGTGTTGGTCTTGCCGATGAAGATGGCGCCGGCGGCCCGGATCCGTTCGACGAAGAGGGTGTCCGCAGCCGCCGGGGGGACCTGCGCCAACGGCCGGTAGAAGCCCAGGGTGGTGGGCAGTCCGGCGACGTCCGAGAGGTCCTTGACCGCGTGCGGGAAGCCGTGCATCCAGCCCTGCCGATCGCCTCGCTCGAGCAGCGCATCCTTCTCGGCCGCCTCGGCGAGCAGGTCCGCTCGCGGGCGCAGTGACACTATCGCGTTGACGTGCGGGTTGATCCGGTCGATGTGGTCGAGGTAGCTGGTCATCACCTCGACGCAGGTCACGACCCGCTGACCGATGGCCGCGGAGAGATCGGCGGCGCTCCACTCGACGAGGTGCCGCAGGTCGTCCGGGCGCGCCACTCGTGGCCGGTCCAGCTCCGTCATCTCATGCCCTCCGCTTCGGTCCCTCACCCTCACCTTCCCCGCAGCGTGCCATCTACCCAGCCGGTGGGCGTGGGCAGACCCCCACAATTCGGGGCGTGGGCCTTCGTCAAGAGGCAACAACGGCCTCGACGCCCGGCGCCGACGGTTCACGCGAGGCATCCAGTGTCAGGTGAGGCGTCCGCCCCGGGTCAGTGAGGCGGTGGCCGGTTACCACTGGTAGTCGAGGAACTTCCCGTCAAAGGTGACGACGACCCGGTCACCGGCCGGATCCGCCCGGCGCGAGACGTCGATCTTGAAGTTGATCGCGCTCATGATGCCGTCGCCGAACTCCTCGGCAATCAGTTCCTTGATTGCGGGACCGTAGACCGCGAGCGCCTCGTGGAACCGATAGATCGTGGGGTCGTTCGCGCTGTCCCCGAGACCGGTCCGGTACGGCGGTCGTTGCAGGTCCCGCACCGTCTCGTCGTCGAGGCCGAGCAGCTGCCCGACGGTGCCCGCATCAGCCTCGGTCATGGGGTGCTGGCCCAGCAGGGCGGCAACCGTCCACTCCTTCGGCTTGCCCAGCTTCTCGGCGATCGCCACCCAGGTCAGCCCGGCCCGCTCCTTCGCGTCCCGAACCGCCTCTGCTGCTCGCTCCTTGGCCGCATTGGCACCCATCTCGTTCGTCCTTCCAGCCGCGTGCGACCGGTCCGGAGCCGGCCACTGCCCCGACCCTAGCCAGCCGGGCTGGTCGCCTGGCCCGGGGCATAGAAAAACGAGGCGCCACCCGCTCGGGGGGTCCGAGTGGCGCCTCGTTCGACCTACTATCGCTGGCCACCCAGAAGCGTTACAGATCCGGACACATCCATTTTCCGGCGCGTCTTCAACCGCAGAACATCACGCCCGACCGCCCTGTGTGCACTCGCGGCCCTTGACGGGGCGGGTGGTGCACACAGGGCAGCGCAACACACGCAGGTCGGTTCACCACAGGTCGCGGGCAGAGTCGATGCCGTGGGCACGCAGCACTGCTCCCACTCTCTTGGCGTCCCGGTCGCGGTA
>JBDTAU010000376.1:0-3073 GCA_039924465.1 Dermatophilaceae bacterium | reverse complement strand
GCCCGGTTGCCGGACCTGCACGGGATGCTCATGGTCGCCGGGTTCCTCGGCACCCTCATCGCCATGGAGCGGGCGGTCGCGCTGCGCCACCCGCTCGGGTATGCCGCCCCCCTCCTCCTCGGACTCGGCGGGCTCGCGCTGCTCACCCCGCTCCCGGTGACGGTCGGTCAACTCCTCCTCGTCGACGGGGCCATCGCCTTCGTCGCCGTCTATGCGGCGCTCTATCGACGCAACCACGACGACGTCGTCATCGTGGAGCTGCTGGGCGCCGTCCACCTCGCCATCGGCACGATCCTGTGGCTCCGGCTCGAGATGCCCTGGCTGATGCCGTGGCTGGTCGGCTTCGTCGTCCTGACGATCTGTGCCGAGCGGGTGGAACTGGCCCGCCTCGCCATGCCGGCCACCGGCGGTCGGACCCTCGTCCTGCACGCCGGCGCGCTCACCGCCGGGCTCGTCGCCACGTTGCTGTGGCCCGACGTCGGCGCCCGGCTCACCGGCCTCGTGATCGCCTCCCTGGTCGTGTGGCTGGTGCGGCACGACGTCGCCCGCAAGATGATCAAGGCCACCGGGCTGCCCCGCTTCAGCGCTGCCGCGCTCCTCGGCGGCTACGTCTGGCTGTTCCTGGCCGCGGTGACCTGGCTCGTCACGGGGGCCCAGCTGGACGGGGCCCCCTACGACCTCATCGTCCACTCGGTCATGCTCGGCTTCGCCATCTCGATGGTCATGGCGCACGCACCGGTCATCCTCCCGGCCGTGTTGCGCCGGCCGCTGCCCTACCGGCCGATCATGTGGATCCCCTTGGTGCTCATGCACATCGGTCTGGTGATCCGGATCGGCGCCGGCGACCTCTTCGGCCTCCACACGATCTGGCAGGCTGGGTCCGTCATCAACGTCATCGCACTGCTGCTCTTCTTTGTCGTCGCCGCCGGGTCGAGCGCGCTCGGACCGGTCAAGCGGACACCGAGGCCCGCCCGGAGCTCACCCGACACCTCGCCCGTCACCAGCACCCGGAGTCCTTCATGAGTACCCGTGGGATGAGCACCCGCGGCACGTGGTTCATGCGGGACCGACCCGTCGCCATCTGGCTGTTCGTCGCCGTCGTCGTCAGCCTCATCCATCCCTTCTTCGCCTCGTCGCGGTGGCTCATGGTCCACCTCGTGGTCCTCGGTGCGGTGACCCACTCGGCGATGGTCTGGAGCGTGCACTTCACCGACGCGCTGCTCAAGACCCGGGCGGGCTTCGAGGAGCGCCGCTGGCAGACGATCCGGCTCAGCGTCTTCCAGGTCGGGGCGATCCTGGTCTTCATCGGGGTGCCGCTGGCCATCTGGCCGCTGACCCTCGTGGGAGCGAGCCTGATCTCGATCGCCGTGGTCTGGCACGCGGTCATGCTCGTGCGCCGCCTGCGGGTGGCGCTGCCCGGCCGCTTCCGGATCACGGTCCGCTACTACATCGTCGCGGCCCTGCTGCTCCCGGTCGGCGCGACCTTCGGGGTGCTGCTCGCCCGTGGCCTCGCCGAGCCGTGGAACGGGCGGCTGCTCGTGTCCCACACGATGGTCAACCTCCTCGGCTGGATCGGGCTCACCATCCTCGGCACCCTCGTCACGCTGTGGCCGACCATGCTGCGCACCCGGATGGCACCCAGCGCCGAGTCCGCCTCGAAACAGGCCCTGCCGGTCCTCCTCGTCGGGCTGACCCTCGTGGTCGTCGGCCCGCTGGTGGGCCTTGCGCTCGTCGCGGCGGCAGGCGTGCTGATCTACCTCGGTGGCACGCTCTGGGTCTACCGACCCATCATCACCTCGGCCCGCGGCCGGCCACCCGCCACGTTCCCGACCCTGTCCGCCGGGGCCGGCCTGGTCTGGCTGCCGATCGGCCTCATCGTCATGGCGTGGTCGCTCGTGTCACGCGGGTCCTGGGCGAGCCTCGCCGACAACTACGGGATCCTCACGGCGATTTTCGTCGTCGGCTTCGCCCTGCAGGTCCTGCTCGGCGCCCTGTCCTACCTGCTTCCCATCGTCATCGGCGGCGGGCCCTCGGTCCTGCGCGTGGGGATGGCCGAACTCGAGCGATGGGGCACTGCCCGGGTCGTCGTGGCCAACTTCGGGCTCGCGCTGTGCCTGCTGCCCGTCCCGAGCCTGGTCCGGGTCGTCCTGTCCACCCTGACCCTGGTCGCGCTCGGCCTGGCCGTCCCGATCCTGCTGCGCGGCATCTACGCCTCCGTCAAGGCCAAGCGGTCGCTGGAGGACCGACCCGCCGGCACCCAAGCCGGAGCCGGGGCCGTCTCCGGCGCCGCGCCGACGTCTCCCGGTGAGCGCCGGGCCGCGCCCCTCACTCGCTCCTGGTCCCGCCCGGAGCTCATCGCCGGAGTCGCGATCATCGCCGTCGGCGCCGCTGTCGGGGTGGGCCTGGACCCGACCGCTGCAGGGCTCACCCTGGCCGCGAGCCAGCAGTCCTCCGCTGCGCAGGTGGCACCGACCGGACACACGACGACGATCACCGTCACGGCCAAAGACATGCGATTCCACCCCGCCGAGGTCTCGGTCCCGGCCGGCGACAAGCTCGTCATCCACCTCGAGAACACCGACCCCTCCGACGTGCACGACCTCGTCCTGGCCAACGGCGCCTCGAGCGGTCGCCTCAGCCCCGGCCAGAAGGCCACCATCGACGCCGGCGTCATCAGCACCTCCCTCGACGGCTGGTGCTCGGTCGTCGGCCACCGGCAGCTAGGGATGGTCTTCGTTGTCAACGTGATCGGGAGTTCCAGCCCGGCCGCCCCCGGCGTGGCGATGCCGGGGATGCCCGGGATGGATGCTGGTGCCACGGGTCCCAGCCCGGCCATCGACTTCATGAAGGCGTGGGGCCCGGGGTTCACCCCGGCTGACCCCGTCCTGCCACCGCTGACGAACGAGAAGGTGCACCGCATCACGCTCACCGCGGAGGACGTCCCCCTCGAGGTCGCCCCGGGCGTCACCCAGACCCGCTGGACCTACAACGGCTCCTCCACCGCCCCCACCCTGCACGGCCGGGTGGGCGACACCTTCATCGTGACGCTGGTCAACAACGCCACCATGGGCCA
>JBDTAU010000375.1:0-16219 GCA_039924465.1 Dermatophilaceae bacterium | reverse complement strand
GCGGTGATCTCCAGAGGGGTTGAGGGAGGTCAGTTCCGGGTCGACGACGCCCATGACGCGGCAACTCGGATCACCGCTCTGCTCGATGGCCTCGCGGTCCGGATGGTGGTGCACAAGGATCGGATCGGGCGGGCTGAGCTCAGCACGTGGTTGATCCAGCAAGTGTCCTGGGAGCTGGACATCCCCCGGGACCAACTCGTCGCCGAAGTCGAGTTGATGGCCCCGTTGACAACGATCGAAAAGCCGCGGTAACTTGAATCACCGTTCAGTTATCTCGTCATTCAGGAGTGCGCCACATGGTGGTCGAAGCAGCAGAGTTGCCCGGAGCGCCCACCGCGGCGCCGTTCCTCGAGGTGACGTGGACCGATCCGGTCACGGGCTGCAAGGGATACCTCGTCATCGATCGATTGGTTCGCGGGGTGTGCAGCGGAGGCCTGCGGATGCGCAAAGGCTGCACCTTGAGCGAGGTGCGCGGCCTCGCGGCCGGAATGACCCTCAAGGAGAGCCTCTACTACCGTCCGGAGAACCGCTACGTGCCGCTCGGCGGCGCCAAGGGTGGCATCGACTGCGACCCGCACGATCCCGGTATGCGGGGCGTGCTGGCGCGTTACATCACGGGCATGCGCAGCCTCCTCGAGGCGCACTGGACGATGGGCGAGGATCTTGGGCTCCAGCAGAAGCTCATCGACGACGTCATCGCGGAGTTGGGTCTGAGCAGCTCGATCCAGGCTGTCTACCCGCTGCTCGATGACAAGGGTGCAGCCACCGACCGGCTGGCCAAGGCGTTCGCCCTGGAGGTCGAGGGGGTCGGGCTCGGTGAACTCGTCGGAGGTTGCGGGGTCGCCGAGTCCGCTCTCGCTGCGCTGGATCAACTCGGAACTCCCTATGCCGGCACCCGGGTCGTCATCCAGGGCTTCGGGTCCATGGGGGGTGCCACCGCGCGCTACCTGGCCCGGGCCGGCCTGCTCGTGGTCGGGATCGCGGACGCCAACGGCGTCATCGTCAACCCTGACGGGCTCGATGTCGAGGCGCTGCTCGCCTCGCGCAACTCCTTTGGTGAGATCGACCGGTCGAGCCTTCGCGAAGCCGACACGGAAGTCCCCGTGGAGGAGTGGCTGAGCGTCGAGACGGACGTGTTGGTTCCGGCGGCCATTTCCTACTGCATCACGCCCGAGAACCAGGAGCAGGTGGCTGCGAGCCTGATCGTGGAGGCCGCCAACATGCCCGTCCTGCCGGAGGCAGAGGCGCTGCTTCGGGAGCGCGGAGTTCAGGTCGTTCCCGATTTCGTCGCGAACTCGGCGACCAACGCCTGGTGGTGGTGGATGCTCTTCGGCGACATTGACGCGGACGTCGACCAGTCCGAGGCCAAGATCCGCAGCGAGATGCGCAGGATCGTGGCTGACATGTTCGCCAGGTCCCGTGCCTCGGGCTCAACACTGCGCGAGGCGGCCCGCGAGTTCACCTCGGACCAGCTCGCCGCGATCGACGCCCGATTCGGGCAGTCGTGAGTCGACCAGGGCAGTTGAGCCCTTCCGTGAAGCGATCCGCCTCAGTGATGAAAAGGAGTGCAGCATGACCATGATGACCGGAGGCGAGGCTCTCGTCGCGGGGCTCGCAGCACACGACGTCGACACCGTCTTCGGCATCCCCGGCACGCACAACCTCTCCGCCTACGCGGCATTGGCCAAACACGGGATCACGCACGTCTCGCCTCGACACGAACAGGGAGCCGGTTACGCCGCGGACGGCTATGCCCGATCGACCGGCCGACCGGGTGTCGTCTTGACCACCACCGGGCCCGCCATCCTCAACGCCATCGCTGCTGCGGCGCAGGCGTACTCGGACTCGGTGCCCGTGTTGTTCATCTCCCCCGGTATGCCGCTGGCACACCCGGGTCGAGGCAACGGTCTGCTGCACGAAGTCAAGGATCAGGGCGCATCCCTTCGAGCGGTGGTGGCCGAGAGCCATCGAGTGACCCGGGTCGAGGAGATCCCCCTGGCAGTCGCGCAGGCGTTCGCCCAGATGGGCACGGGGCGGCCCCGCCCGGTCCACCTCGAGATCCCCCTGGACCTGCTCGACGCCACCGCTGAGGTGTCGATCGTGCCCCCGATCAGGGTCGGACTACTGGTCGCGAATCCCTCCGTGATCGAGGCTGCAGCCCAGCAACTGTCAACGGCGCAGCGGCCGGTCATCCTCGTCGGGGGTGGCGCCTCCCGGGCGGCAGCGCAGGTCACGTTGGTCGCGGAGGCGCTGGGCGCACCCGTCGTCGCGACGACCAACGGCAAGGGCATCCTCGCCGAGGACCACCCCCTGGCCATCGGAGCGGGTGTGCAGCACCCCAGCGTGGTCGCGCTGGTCGCCGACAGCGACTGCGTCCTGGCCATTGGCACTGAACTCGCCCCATCGGACTGGTGGATCGGCTTACCGGACCTGACCGGCAAGCTCGTCCGGATCGACGTCGACGCCGTGTCGATCGCCACGAACGCCATCCCCGACATCGCCGTCGTGTCCGATGCGGCGGCCGCGCTGGACGCGCTGTTGCCCTGTCTTGAGCCGGCGTCTGACGACGGGTCAGAGCGAGCGGCCGCGTGGCGCCTGCGGTTCCAGGCCGACGCACGCATCGAAGGCGAGCCGTGGCTCGCCATCGTTGCAGCGCTTGCGGAGTCACTCCCGCGCGAGGCAATCATCGCTGCGGACAGCGCCATGGCCTGCTACTACGGCGCCCTGTCCAATCTGCCACTGAACCGTCCGAACGCCTTCCTGTATCCGACTGGGGTGGGCACGCTCGGCTACGCGCTGCCTGCCGGCATCGGTGCGAAGGTCGCGGATGCGGAGGCGCCCGTCGTGGTCATGGAGGGGGATGGTGGCGCGATGTTCACCATCGCTGAACTGGCCGCGGCGGCCGAGCTGCGGATCGCTCTGCCGGTCATCATCATCGACAACGGGGGCTACGGAGAGATCCGCAACGAGATGGTTGACCGGGGTGAGCCCGCACATGCGGTCGCACTCGGCCGTCCCGACTTCGCGGCTCTCGCCGAGTCCCTCGGCTGCTACGGCATCCGGATCGACTCACCAGACGAGCTGTCTGCTGCAGTGCGGACCGCGCTCTCGGCTGACCGGCCGACCGTCCTGCATGTCATCGAGAGCAGCCGGGCCGCGGAAGCGATGCGACCACGCCGGTCGTGACGTATGCCGCTGGGCTGGGAGCCAGCCCAGCGGCATACATCGGCGGGGTGGTTGCCCCTCGGACGTTCTTGAACGCCAGGGCCACGTCGTGACCGCCGAGACCGAACGAGCTCTTCAGCACGGCGATGCGTCGTCGGGCAGGGTGAGCGCCTCGTCCGTGACGACGTCGAGGGTGGCACAGTCGACGTCGAGCGCGTGCTGGGGGTCCCCGACCGCTTCCCGGCCACTCAGCGCATACCCGGTGATCGCGTCTGTCTCCATCGTCGATGTCAAGACGCCGCGTCGACCATGCCACCGGGTGGTCGCTGTGACGAGGAGCCCGAGCAGGATCAGTGCCGCACCGATGAGGACCCGCCGGTCGAGGCTCTCACCAAAGATGGCCAGCCCGAAGACGGCCGCCCAGACCGGCTCGAGGACCATGAGGATCGCGACGACGGCCGCGGCGAGGTGGGCCTGGGCCCAGGTCTGGACCAGGATCGCGAGGCCACCGGCGAGGAGGGCGAGGTAGAGGAAGGCCGGCCAGTCGGATCGCTGCGGCAACTGGATTCCGTCGGTCGAAGCGGCGGCCAGGAAGACGACACCCATGGTGGTGAGCTGAACGACGGCGAGCGCATAGGCCGTCTCCGCGCGCGCCCAACGCCCGAGCGCGACGATGTGGACGGCATACAGCGACGCAGCAATGAGGGTGAGCAGCTCACCCCAGCCGACGGCGAAGCCGCGCAGCGACATGACCGCCACACCCGTCGCAGCGAGGAGCGTGGCGAGGGCCGTGCGCCGGGTGGGCAGACGCCGACTCAGCACGGCCGCAAAGAGCGGCGTGAAGACGACATACATCGACACGACGAAGGCCGAGACCGTCGGCGCGGTGTGCTGGAGCCCGACGAACTGCAGGAGTTGCCCGAGGAAGTAGATCAGTCCCAGGAACACGCCGACTGAGACCACCCGCCAGCCGGCGCGGAACAACGCGGCAGGACGAACAAGGCCGACCACCAGCGCTGCGGTGAGAAAGCGCAGGGCCAAGTAGTCCGGGACCGACATCCTGGTCAGCAGGTCCTTGGAGATGGCGAACGACGAGCCCCAGACTGCGGTGATCGCGATGAGCATCGTCGCGGCCAGGACGGCCCGCCGCCGGCGGGGATCAGCCATGCCGGATCACAACTGGAGCGACTTGGTCTCGAGGAACTCCTCGATGCCCCACCGTCCGAGTTCCCGGCCGTTGCCCGAGCGGCCGTAGCCGCCGAACGGTGCCCCCGGGTTGAACTGGCCACCGTTGATGTCGACCTGGCCGGTGCGCATCCGAGTGGCGACCTCTATGGCGCTGTCACGATCCGGACCCCACGTCGCGCCGGCCAGGCCATAGGCCGTGCCGTTCGCGAGTTCGACAGCGTCATCGACCGTGGCGTAACCCTGCACGGTCAGGACGGGACCGAACACTTCCTCCTGCACGATCTCGGCGTGCTGTCCGACGTCAGTGATCACCGTGGGCAGCACGTAGTGGCCGGTGTCCAGGCCGGCCGGTCGGCGGGTGCCTCCGGCGACGATCCGTGCCCCGGCCGCGGCGGCCCGTTCGATGAAGCCGAGGACCGTATGCCGTTGGGCGGCGGATGCGACCGGTCCGACCTGGGTGTCCGGGTGGGTTGGGTCCCCGACCAGCAGGTCGCTCGCCCGTCGCCCTGCGATCTCGAGAGCGGCCTCAAGGTCAGCACGCGGCACGAGGAGGCGAGTCCAGGCCGTGCAGGTCTGGCCGGAGTTGAGCATGGCTGCTTCGACGGTGGCCCGGACTGCGACGCCGAGGTCCGCGCCGGGCAGCACGATGCTCGCGGACTTGCCCCCGAGTTCGAGGGAGACTCGCTTGATGGTCGCTGACGCCTGCGCGGAGACCCTGGCTCCGACAGCCGTCGAGCCGGTGAACGAGACCGCGTCGACCCGGGGGTGGACGACCAGCGCCTCACCGACGACCCGACCCGGGCCGGGGACGAGGTTGAACACCCCTGCGGGCAAGCCCGACTGCGCGATGGTGTCGGTGAGCAGGTAGGCCGTGAGTGGCGCCAGCTCAGCTGGTTTGAGAATGACCGTCGCACCAGCGAGCAGTGCCCCGCCGATCTTGGCGATGACCTGGTAGAACGGGTAGTTCCAGGGCGTGATGCAGCCGGCAACGCCGATGCCCTCTCGCAGCACCAAGGAGTTGCCGATCTGCTCTCGCCACGGGATCTCGAGGGCGGCGTCCAGGTAGCCGCGCAGCACAGCCAGGCCGGTGTCGATGTGGGCCTCGCGCGCAACCGTGACGGGGGCCCCGAGTTCGGCGACCGTGGTGGCGACGAGGGCATCGCGCCGCTGCACGAGTCCGGCGTACACCTGCTCAATTGCCTCGACCCGGGCCTGCACCGGCAGCCGCGACCAGCTGGAGAAGGCGCCCGCAGCTGCCGTCACCGCGGACTCGACGTCCGCGGTCCCAGCGTTTGCGGCGGTCCCGATGATCATCTCGGTCGCAGGGTTCTCGACCTCAACGGTGGCCGACCCGATGGGTTCGCGCCACTCACCCCCGATGTAGACGGCGGATCGGGTCCAGTCGGGCGCCATCTGGCGGACGACGGCGTCGCCGCCTGTCGGGGACGCCTGCCGGAGGCCCTCGGTCATGACCGGGCCGAGGAGTCTGCGTAGATGGCCTTGCCGAGCCACTGGCCGCCGTCGACGGAAAGGACGTCTCCGGTGATGTAGCCGGCACGCTTGGGGTCGAGCAGGAAGGTCGCTGACTCGGCGACTTCCTCCGGCGTGGTGAACCGGGCCGCCGGCACGCTGGCGAGCACCCTGCGCCGGTCCTCGTCAGTGGGCCACAGTGCCGCACCGGCACCCTCTGTCTCGGTGGGGCCGGGAGAGACGCAGTTGACCCGGACACCACGCGCGCCCCATTCGGAGGCGAGGGTCCGGGTCATGGCCAGCACGCCGCCCTTGGCGGCCGCACTGTGCACCGTGCCTGGGTGGCCGTGCCAGGCGTAGCTGGCGATGACGTTGAGGATCGAGCCACGGCCAGCTTGGAGCATGTGGCGGCCCGCGGCGCTGGTTCCGTAGAAGGTGCCGTTGAGCACGATGTCCACGACGGCGCGCCAGCCACCCGGGGAGAGGTCCTCCGCCGGGCAGATGAAGTTGCCGGCCGCGTTGTTGACCATGGCATCGATGCGCCCGTGATCGGCGACGACTCCGTCGATGGCCGCAGTCAGGGCAGCGGCGTCGCGCACGTCACAACTGGCGATGCCTGCCTGGACCCCGAACGACTCGATCATCCGGGCGGTCTCCTCCAACGGCTCCTGGCGACGGCCGAGGACGACGACGTCACCGCCCCCGGCGGCGTAGCGAACCGCGATGGCGCGCCCGATCCCGGACCCACCTCCGGTGACGACGGCGACCTGTCCGGCGAACTCGGCACTGGGTGACTTCTCGATCATTTTGCGACTTCCTTCATGAGGTTGCTGGGATGCGGGACTGCGGGGTGGGTGGTCGAGGAGACGACGAGTGCGTCGACGGCAACGGCGCCGTCGGGGCCCACCCGCAGCGGGTTGACCTCGCACTCGACGATGTCTGGGTGCTGCGCGATGAACTGCGAGAGCACGACCACCGCCGCCGCCGCGCTCTGCAGGTCCACGGCCGGCCGGCCGCGGAAGCCGGTCAGCAGGGGTAGGCCCGCCAAGGACTCGATGAGGCGAACAGCCTCGTCCTGGTCGACCGGCGCGAGAGCGAGGGCGACGTCCCGGTAGAGCTCGGCCTGGATCCCGCCCAAGCCGACCAGGACCACCGGTCCGAAGGCACTGTCGCGTCGGGCACCCACGATGAGTTCGACGACGCCGGAGCGGACGTCCATCTCTTCCAGGACGTACTCCCCGTCTCCGAGCCGGCTGACCATGTCGGACATGGCGGCCTCGACGGATCCCGGATCACGCAGGCCGACGGCCACGCCCCCGACCTCTGTCTTGTGCTCCAACCAGCCCGCCTTGAGGACGAAGGGGCCGCTCATCTCCTCTGCCGCGGTGCGAGCCTCCGCCGCGGTGTGCACGGGCATCGCCGTCGGGTAGGTCAGTCCGGCCGCAGCGAGCCGATCCCGGCCAGCGAGATAGGGCTGCGTCTCACCGACCTCGTCGGCGGGCCCCTCGGGAAGTTCGAGCTTCTCCCCGACGCCGGCTCCGGTCGATTCGTTGAGCGCCACGGCAAGGCTCAGCGAGCGGGCCACGGAGTCGATGGTGAACAGGGCGGGGACTTTTCGCGCCCTCAGTTTGCTGATCGCCTCCGAGCCCTGGCTCATGCTGTGCACGATGACCGGCCGACCGTGTGCCGAGACGGAACTGGCCAAGGAGGCCACCACCTCGAGCTCCCGATCGATGAGCGTCGGGGTGTCCGACCCGTAACAGCCGAAGTAGCCGGACAGGACGACCGAGTCGACCTCCCCGCTGGCGACGAGGATCTCGACCAGGTGCGAGTAGGTGTCCAGGTCCTGTTCGCCCGCGCCGGCCAGGTCGATCGGGTTGGCGGCCCCGGCGCCCATCGGGAGGAGATCCGCCACAGCGGTGATCGTGGCGGGCGACAGTCGCGGCACCGTCAGGCCGTTGCGGGCCATGGCGTCCGCTGCGAGGGCCCCCTGCCCACCGCTGTCGCTCACGATGGCGACTCGACCTCCGTGGGGCAAGGGGCTGCCCAGCAGCAGGTGCGTCAGGTCGATGGCCTGCGCGGGAGTCTCGACCAGCACCGCGCCCGCTGCGCGACAGGCCGCGGCAACGACGTCAGTGGCGGCGGTGAGCGCGCCGGTGTGGGACCGGGCAGCCGCGCGACTCGCATCGCTCGCGCCCACCGTGTGGACGATGACCTCCTTGCCCGCAGCCCGCAGCCGGGCCATCACCTCGACGAGATCGCGTCCGTCATCGAAACTCTCGAGGTAGAGCACGACCGCGCGGGTGGACTCGTGGGAGATCAGGTCCTCAAGCAGGTCCTTGGCCGTGACGTCGATGTGGTTGCCGATCGAGATGAAGCGGGAGAGCCCTAGTCCGGCCTGGGATGCGAGCCCCGCGAGCTCGAGCCCGAGTTGACCGGACTGCGACACGATGGCGATGTTGCCCGGCACGAAGGTGCCCCAGGCAAGCTCGAGTTCGGATTCGGCGTCATAGAGGCCAAGGCAGTTCGGGCCGATGATGCGCGCCCCAGCGGCCCGGATTCGCTCCCCTAGTCGGACCTCCAGACCCGGCTCGTCGTGGGCTACGTCGATGTGCGCGGTGATGCCGAGGAAGCCCTTCGTTCCGAGGGCGAGGGCCTCATCGATGATCGCCGGGATCGACTTGGCTGGGGCGGCCAGCACGACAAGCTCTGGAGCGGTGCCGATCTCGCTCAGGGAGGCCACCGACCGGACGCCGTCGATGACCGCCCCCCTGGCGTTCACGAGGTGCACCGCACGTCGGTGCGACCCCCGCAACGCCCCTCGTGCGATCCAATAGCCCCACTTGGACGGGTCGGCCGAGGCTCCGACGACGGCGACCGAGGAGGGGTCGCTGAAGACAGACAGGCTCACGCGCGTCCGCCCATCAGGGAACGAGAGATGATCAGGCGCTGGATGTCCGAGGTGCCTTCCTCGATCTCTTCAAGTTTTGCGTCGCGCAACCACTTCTCGACGAGGAACTCGCGTGAGTAGCCCCAACCGCCATGCGTCATCAGGCCGGCGTTGGCGACCCAGGTCGTGTTCTCGGAAGCAGTCAGCTTGGCGATCGCCGACGCTGCCGTCGAAGGCTTGCCCGCGTCGTAGAGTCGCGCGGCGCGCATCGTGACCAGGTGGGAGACATCGGTCTTGGCGGCCATGTCGGCCAGCCGGAAGGCCACCGCCTGGTGCTCGATGATCGGCTTGCCGAACTGGGTGCGCTCGTGGGCGTACTGGACGGTCGCGTCGAGGATGGCCCGGGACAGCCCGGTCGCGGCCGCGCCGATGATGATGCGGGACGTGTCGAAGGTGTGCATCAGGCCGTAGAAGCCCTTCCCTTCCTCGCCCAGCCGGTTCTCGACCGGCACCCGCACGTCCTGAAGGAAGACCTCGGCGTTGACGGTGCCACGCTGGCCGTACTTCTTCATCGGGGCACCGACCGCAACGCCGTCGCGCTCACGCTCGACGAGGAAGGCCGTAATGCCGCGCGAGCGCAACGTCGGGTCCACCGTGGCGAAGACGACGAAGAACTTGGACATGGGGGCGTTCGAAATCCACGTCTTCTGCCCGTTGAGCACGTACTCGTCCCCGTCGCGCACCGCGCGGGTCTGCAGACTCGCGGCGTCCGAGCCGACACCCGGCTCAGTCACGGCCACGCTGGTGATCGGAGGAGTGGACCCGCACAGCGGCGTGATCCACTTTGCCTTCTGCGCCTCCGAGCCGAGCGCGAGGATCGGGTCCGCGAAGAACGAGCTAGAGGTGAGGAAGTTGGCGATGCCGATGTCCCCGTAACACAGTTCCTGCTGGACCAGGCACTGGGTCACGACGTCGGTGATCCCGCCGCCGCCGTACTCGGCGGGAAGCATGTACGACGCGAGACCGACCTCGGCGGCCTTGGCCCACAGATCCATCGGGGCCTCCGTATCGGCCTCGTCCACCGCACGAGCACGCGGACGGATCTCCTTCGCCGCGAACTCCTTGGCGAGGGCGACGAATTCGCGTTGCTCGTCGCTCAGGTCGATGCCATCGGTGATGTCACGGGACACAGGGACTCCTTGAGTAGATTGACTGATGCGTCAGTTATGTATGGACTAAGGTTGACTTGCTGTTGAACGACTGTCAAGGGTCGAGACCGAACTTCTCGCAGGACCCGGGTGGATGCTCAGGCGCTGTTTAGGCCTTTAACCTCGACTGTCATGCCGTCGATGAGATACCCGCAAGTCTCCCGGACTCGCCCACTCGTCACGTGCTTGGAA
Source organism: Dermatophilaceae bacterium (assembly GCA_039924465.1). Lineage (GTDB taxonomy): Bacteria > Actinomycetota > Actinomycetes > Actinomycetales > Dermatophilaceae > JAKDLQ01. Next base: position 6,106 of record JBDTAU010000375.1, on the reverse strand, counting down.
CGGAGCAGCACCTGGATGGCCAACCCATCGATGGTGCTGATCAAGGCGTTCGCGAGGAGCACCGGATCACCCTCCACGATGACCCCTTCGGCTTGTCCGATTCGGATGATCTCGACGATCATCGCGCGCCACTCCCCGTAGACCCGCTCGTTGAGCTCCCTCAGGACGGGGTCGTGCAGGGCCGCGACCCACAACTCCGCCCAGACGTGCCATGACGCCGTGGTTTCCTTTTCATTTGGCAGGAAGGAGTCGACGTAGAGGCGAAGGCGATCCAGCGCGTTGGCACCACTCCCCAGGATCGACGCGCGTCGCTCCAGCGAGTGAGCGAAGTTCCACTCGAACGCCGCTTGGAGCAAGTCGTCCTTGGTCTCGAAGTAGTAATGGACCGACCCGCTGCTGATCTTCGCCCGCTTCGCGACGTCAGCGACGCGCAGCGACTTGTAGCCCTTCTCGCTGACCACCTCACAGACCGCACGGAGGATCTGCTCTCGACGCTCGGCCTCGACACTGGGACGGGACATGGACCCTCGCTCTCTCTTGCTTGACTGCCTCGATCAAGGGCTCGCATGCTCAGACCTGGACAACGACTCCCGGGTGGCCGAACCCGCCTCCAGCGCAGCCGCCCTCGGAACGCCCTGGACCACCGGGGATTCCGGGGACCCCCGCCGATACCACTCGACGACATTACGCGCCTGCTGCACCACGTAGTCGCGGCTGCTCGCAGCGGACAGGTAGGCAGAGTGTGGAGTCACCAACACTGACGGGTGGTGGACCAATCTGTCGTCGGGGCGTGGGGGCTCCTCGGGCAGGACGTCGAGGGCGGCACCGGAGATGTGTCCGGCGTCCAGCCGGTCCAGGAGCGCGTCATGATCGATCAACCCGGCGCGTGCGACGTTGATGATCATCGCTCCACGGCGCAGCAGGCCCAGTCGCCGGTCGTCGATGAGAGCGCGAGTCTCCTCTGACAGGGGCAGGTGCAGGCTCACGACGTCGCTGACCCGCATCACTTCGTCGAGGTCCAGCCACTGCACCCCATCCATCGCGCGCACAAATGGGTCGTACCCGACGACTCGGCCAACGATGGGTCGCACATACTCCACGTAGCGGCGCCCGATCCTGCCCAGACCGACCACACCGACGGTCACCTCCGATGGTCGACGCAGCTCATGCAGGGTCCCGTCCCAGCGGCCCGAGCGGACGTCACGGGCCAGGAGCGGCAGACCACGCAACAGCGCCAGTGTCATCGCCAACGCGTGGGTCGCCACTTCCTCGGTCGCGGCGTCAGGAACGTTGGTCACCCAGATCCCCCGCTCACGGCAGGCATCCACGTCGACCATCTCGTAGCCAACGGACTGGGTCGCGACGAGGCGGAGCGACCGAAGTTCTCCCAACAGCGCACGGTCGACCCCGGCGTACCCGAGTAGCAGCGCATCCGCATCGCGAGCGGCCGCCACCAGGTCGGCAGGTCTGGCGCTCTCGGAGACACGCACCTCGAATCCGGCGTCCCGGAGCATGGCGATACCCGGCCCTGGGTCGGTGTCGACGATGTCGGTGTAGACGGCGAGGGGACGGCTCACCCCATGTCCTCTGAAGCACGGCTCTGCTCCGTCACGTGGATGAGCGTGGGTCGGTCCGCCTCAAGCGCCGACTTCACCGCGGCGGTGAGTTCGTCATCGGTCTCCACGTGGACCCCACGGCAACCGAGGGCCCGGGCAAGTGCAGGGAAGTCCGGATGGCCGAGAGCGACTGCGTGGACGGGATCGTCCCGGTCTGCCATTTCATTACGGATCTCACCGTAACCCCCGTTGTCGACGACGACTACCGGCAGCGCGATGCCCAGCTCTGCGGCGGAGGCGAGCTCAGCGAGCGTGAACATGGTGCCTCCGTCGCCCTGGAGGACCAGGACCGGCGCGTCCGGGTTGGCAACCTTGGCCCCGATCCCGGCCGGAAGACCGAAACCCAGCGTGCCGACACCCGTCGGGTACAGGAAGGCCCCCGGCCGGTGCAGAGGCAGGTTGGAGAGCGCACCGTAGTAGCAAACCATCGCACTGTCCGCAGCGATGATCGCATCGCGAGGCAGCGCCGCGCTGATCGCCGACACGATCTCGACCCACGGCGCTCCTTCTTCGCGCGCCGCCTGCTGGTGACTCTCACGAGCCTTCCGCGCTCGGACACACCCGGACTCACCCGAGGCCACGCGAAGATCCGCAGACAGGAGCGCCTCGAGCGTCTTCCGTGCATCACCAACGAGAGAGACACGTGGCACGGCGTTGGTCACCACTGCGATCGGGTCGACGTCGATGCGAACAAGTCGATCCCCGAGGTCGGGCAGACCGATCCACCAGTCGGACGGGGCGAGCTCGGTCCCCACCGCAAACACCAGGTCGCTGCCGTCGATGAGATCGAGGACGCAGGGGTGCTGCAGGCCGGCGCCCACGAAGAGGGCATGGTCCTCCGGGACGATGCCCTTCCCGTTGGCGGTGGACACCATGGGGGCCCCGAGCGCCTCGGCAAGGCCGAGGAGGGCTGGGCCCGCGTCACGCGCGCCACCACCGACGACGACGACCGGTTGCTCCGCAGCCGATAGCAGCTCCAGGGCTGCGGCAAGGGCCGACCGGTCAGCTGTTGCTCTCGCAATAGGCACCGGCGCCACCAAGGTCACGACGGCGCTCTCCTCGAGCAAGTCCAGTGGGATCTCGAGATGGACCGGCCGGGGTCGGCCCGAGGTCATCGTCGCCCAGCACTGAGCCACCGCCAGTGGGATCTCCTCGACTGTGGTGACCCGGTGGCTCTCACCGAGGATGGCGGCCATCGCGCCGCTTTGGTTCTTGATCTCGTGCAGCAACCCATTGCCACGACCGGGATGGCGCAAAGGCATACCCGGCGAGACGAACAGGACCGGCACCGAGTCGGAATACGCCTGAGCCGCTGCAGCCGCCGCATTGAGGATCGCGGGGCCGGTGGTCGTGACACAGACTCCGGGGCGACCCGAGGACCGGGCATACCCGTCGGCACCGTAGCCGGCACCCTGCTCGTGGCGGGTCGATACGTGTCGCATGCCATGTCGTTGCATCGCGGCGTAGACAGAGAGATTGTGGGTTCCCGGTATCCCGAAGATCGTGTCGACCCCATGCTCTGCAAGTGCCGCGACGAGGGCTTCGCCCCCGCTCATCATCGTCATTGCTGGTCGTCCTTCCATGTCAGTCGAGAATTCGGGAGTCGGCAATATTCCAGTGTGCGTGCACTGTCACCCCGGGTGCGACCCCATCAGGATCGCGAGGAACGCCGGTCCGTGCGACCAGGCGCTGACCCTGCGGCGTACGGGCCTGGACCCTACGACTGTTGCCCAGATAGATGCAGTCCTCGACTATCGCCTCGATCAGGTCGTGGCCCTGGGGGATGCTGTTGCCGACTGGCGTCACCTCAAGCCGCTCGGGGCGTACCAGAAGCGAGGTTCCAGCAACCGTTCTTGAGTCAGTGACACCGAAGGACGCCCCACTGGTGGCATCGACGAAGCGGCCGCTCTGCACCGACCCGGTGAAGATGTTGGACACGCCGACGAACTCCGCGCTGTAGCGGCAGTTCGGCTCGTCGTAGAGCTGCTCAGGTGTGCCAAGTTGGACGATGTGGCCGTCGCGCAACAGGGCGATGCGGTCAGACATCGTGAGCGCCTCATCTTGGTCGTGCGTGACGAAGATGAACGTGATGCCCATCTCGTTGTGCAGCCGCCTGATCTCCAGTTGGAGTTGCTCACGCAGCATCTTGTCCAGGGCGCCCAGGGGCTCGTCCATGAGCAGGACCCGCGGGCGGAACACGATGGCTCGGGCCAACGCGACACGTTGCTGCTGGCCTCCCGACAGTTCGGCCGGGCGGCGCGCACCGAGGTGCCCCAGCTCGACGAGCTCGAGCGCCTCGGCGACACGGCGAGTGATCTCGCTCTTGTCGACCTTTTGCCGCTTCAGTGGGAAGGCGACGTTCTCGGCGACCGACATGTGCGGGAAGAGAGCGTAGTGCTGGAACACCATGCCTAGTCCGCGCTTGTGCGGAGGCAGAGCCGAGATGTCCTGGCCATCGACCTCGATGGACCCACCCGAGGACTTCGTGAATCCGGCAATGATGTTGAGCAGCGTTGACTTGCCGGACCCAGAAGCACCGAGGAGGGTGAGGAACTCGCCTCCTCGGATATCGAGGTCGACCTCATGCAGGACGACACTGTCGCCGTAGGACTTGCTCACGGACCGGATCTGGATGGGAGCCCCGCTCGAGGTCTTGGGAGTCTCAATGGTTGTCGTCATGTCAGGCACCTGAATCTCTTACGCGGCCGAGGGTGCGTCGGCGCACCGCTCGTTGGATCATGCGAGTTAAGCCGAGGAGGATGAACGATCCGAAGATGACGAGCAGCACGAGCGTCGAGATCGCAGCCACGGTCGGGTCGATCTGCACCCGGATCCCGGACCACATCTGCACAGGTAGCGTCGTCAAGTTTGGGCCAGCGAGGAAGATCGCCGTGACGACCTCGTCCCAACTGATGATGAACGCAAAGAGGCCTCCGGCCAGGACACTCGGCAGAATGAGCGGCAACGTCACCTTGAAGAAGGTCGTCGTCGGGGAGGCCCCCAGGCTCATCGCCGCCATCTCGAGTCGCCGGTCGACGGTGACGAGCCCGGAGACAACATTGATCATGACGTAGGGCACTGCCAGAGACGTGTGCACGAGCACGAAGCCCAGAGTCGTCTCCGTCAGCCCGAGACGTAGGAAAGCGATGTAGGCGGCGAGCCCCACGATGACGTAGGGGACGATCAGCGGGGCCAGCAGCACCGCCGTGATTGCGCCGCGAAACGGCATTTTGCCGCGAACGAGCGCGAGCGACGCGAGCACGCCGAGCACCACCGCGCTGATCGAGGACAGCAATGCCACCTTGAGGCTGGAGAAGGCTGATTCGAGCCAGACCGGGTCCTCGAGGATGTTGTGGAACCACCGCAGTGACAACTTCTCGGGTGGGAAAGTGAGGAAGGAACTGTCGGAGAGCGACATCGGGACGACGATGAGCACCGGCAGGATCAGGTAGATCGCGATGATGACGGCGAGGGCACCGAGGCCGATACGGGTCAGGGTTCTGGTCATGACTGCCTCAGCAAGTGTTTCTGCAGGTCAAGGAATCGGCTTGCGACGAAGAGCAACAGGAAGGTCGTGACCAACAACATCGTCGCGAGTGCTGCGGCGAAGCCGAAGCGGAGCACCGAGCTGACCTGTTGGACGATCAACTCACCGATCATGGTGTTCTTCGGTCCGCCGAGCAGGGCGGGGGTGATGTAGTAGCCGAGCGCCTGGATGAAGGTGAGCAACACGGCTGCCGCAACGCCAGGAAGGCTGAGTGGCACGAAAATGCGCCAGAAGGCACCCGATGGTCGGTCGCCGAGCGACTCCGCGGCCTGCAGAAGGCGCCGGTCGATCCCTTGCATCGTGGCGTAAATGGGCAGCACCGCGAAGGGCATGGCGACCTGGACCATCCCGAAGATGACACCGGACATGGTCCGGATCAACGGGATCGGTTGGTCGATGACGCCGAGGCTCTCAAGTGTGGAGTTGAAGGCACCCGTGTCACGTAAGAAGAGCACGAGCGCAAAACTGCGCACGAGGATGCTCGTCCAGAAAGGCACCAGCACGATGCCGAGCATCACCAGTCGCCAGAACGGAGTGACCAGGCTCATGAGGTAGGCATACGGGTAGGCAAGGGCGAGAGTCACCACGGTGACGACCACCGAGATGAAGAAGGTGTTGCCGAGCACCTTCACGTAGACGGCGTTGGAAAAGATGTCGCGGTAGTTGTCCAGGCCGAACGTCGGGTCCGTCAGGCTTCGCGAGAGCATCACTCCGAGCGGTAGCCCGAAGACGATGACCAGGAATGCAAGCAACGGCAGGACGAGGGCCCCCCACCCGTCGAAACGCAACCAGCGCGGGACGCGGTGGGGACGCGCCCGGTCCCGCCGCGGACCCTCCGTAGGATCCGCGGCGGTGGCCGTCATTGAGCGATCCACGCGTTGAGGCGTTCGCTCACGGCGTCGAAGTTCTTGGCCCAGTAGCCGTAGTCGACCAGACCAGCAGA
>JBDTAU010000374.1:0-3721 GCA_039924465.1 Dermatophilaceae bacterium | reverse complement strand
AGGACAGTCCGCCGAACATCGACACTTCGCGTGTCGAGTGGCCCTGGGGCAGTGCGGCCCGGACCCGGTCGGCGAGGGCTTTCTGTTCTGCGGTCATGGCTGACTCCTGTCGTGGTCTGACACGGCGAAAAGGCGAGGTTGCTACGACGAGGGTGGTCGTCGGCTCGTGCGAGCGGTCCGCGTCTAGGGTAAAGGTCTCCCTTGAGCGAGGCGCTGCCTGGCGGCAGAACCATCCACCCTGCGCGAGTTGTCCTTCGCGGTAGACGGCTTCGACGTCGAGCAGCGCCCCGAGGTCGGCGCCAGCCTCGCCCCGGACGACCAGGAGGTCTGCAGCCAGCCCGTGAGCCAGCCGGCCGCAGGTGCCGGCCAAGCCCACCAGAAACGCCGGAGTCCTGGTGCCCGCTGACTCACCATCCGAGTTCGCGCAGCCGTGCGTCTCCGATCCCGAAGTGATGACCCACCTCGTGAATGACCGTCCGCCGGACCTGCTCGACCACCTCGGAATCGCTGTTGCACACAGCGCAGATGGCACGCCGGTAGATGGTGATCCGGTCAGGCAGGGCGCCGGCGTAGAACGTCGACCGACGCGTCAGTGGCACTCCTTGGTAGAGCCCCAAGAGACCGGCCGGGCCGCCCTCGTGCTGCACCGTGACGGCCACGTTGCTCATGTGCTCGCCCAACTCTGCGGGTATGCCGTCGAGCGCCTCGGTGACCATGACCTCGAATCGCTCGGGTTCAACATCGACCATGCAGCAAGTGTCCATCACGACCCGCTCCGCGCCAGAGAGGCGTGTTCCGATGCGGCCACTCCAACGCCGGCCTCGCCCGCGCAGGTGCGAAACAATGCGCGAGTGGTGGCAGCGCTCAACCGAGAAGAGAAATTCGTCCAGGACGTGCTCACGAATCCCGTGGCCAAAGCGGTCCTGGACCGGCTCCCGGAGCTCAGCCTCACGGACTGCTGGCTGACGGGCGGTGCGATCTTCCAAACCGTCTGGAACGTCCTCGACCAGCGTGATCCACAGTCCGGGATCCGCGACTACGACATCTTCTATTTCGACGTCACCGACACCTCATATGAAGCTGAGGACCACGCGATCGGTCGAGCACGCCTGCTCTTCGATGGCCTCGATGCACCGATCGAGGTTCGCAATCAGGCCCGTGTCCACCTTTGGTACCAGGGTCACTTCGGCGTACCCGCCGAGCCCTTCACGAGCACGCACGACGCGATCGACCACTTCGCGTCCACGACGTGCTGCTTTGGACTCACTCAGACCGGGAGCGGCGACATCGCTGTCTACGCCCCCCACGGCTTCACGGACCTGTACGACAAGCGCATTCGCCCGAACCGGATTCTGGCGCCGCAGTCCGTGTACGAGGCGAAGGCAGCGCGATGGCTACACGAGTGGCCGACCCTCCTCGTGGAGCCTTGGAACGACGACCTGCGCGACCGGTCAGTGGGACTGCTTCCTTGATTCTCCGGCTGCCTCTCGTAGCCTCGGGCCCGGTGGACATCATGCCTTCATGCAGTGTCCTTCGGTGAGGTGGTGACGACCGGCCTCACAGTGCAGCCGGAAGTGTTCGACCGGGCCGTCGGTAGAGGCGAGCGAGAACGTGACCGGCCCCTGCCGCGCCAGACCCGTTCGCTACCGGCGAACGATCTTGGCCCGTGGCTGGGCGGTCGTCGTCGCCCTGAATGCGGCGACAGGAAGCACCTTCTCCACTTTCGGTCGGCGTCCGGTCGGCCACCGTTGACGAGGCGTGGCTCAGTCGGCAGCCGGCTCGGCCACGCCCGCGCCGTGCGGGTCCGTGGCCCGCTCCGCGGCATCGGTGGGCAGCGGTGGTGGGGTCCCGCCCCACGCGGGACACAGTGGCCGGTACTCGCACCAGTCGCACAGTCGGCTGGGGCTCGGACGCCAGTCGCCGGTCTCGGCCGCGAGCCGGATGGCCTCCCAGAGCGCCTTGACCTTGCGCTCCACGGCGCGCAGGTCCTGCTCGTCCGGCGCGTAGCGGATGATCTCGCCGTTGCCGAGGTAGACGAGCTGGAGCAACGTCGGGATCTGTCCGCGCAGCTTCCACAGCACGAGGGCGTAGAACTTCATCTGGAACAGCGCCTTGGACTCGAAGCGTTCCGAGGGCGACCGACCCGTCTTGTAGTCCACGACCCGCATCGCCCCATCGGGCGCCACATCGAGCCGGTCGACGTAGCCGCGCAGGACGAGCCCATCGACGTCCGTCTCGACATAGAGCTCCCGCTCGGCGGGCTCGAGCCGGGTCGGGTCCTCGAGGCCGAACCACGTCTCGAGCAACGCACCCGCCCCCGTGAACCACTCGTCGGTGCGTCCATCGTGTTGGGTCAGCAACTCGAGCATCTCGGGCTCCTCGACCACGAGTCGCTCCCACTCCGTCGGCACCAGGGACACCGCGGCCGCCAGCGTCCGCGCCTCCGCCGGCAGGTCGAACAGCCGCTCCAGCACCGCGTGCACGAGCGTGCCACGTGCCGTCGCGGCCGTCGGCGGTGACGGCAGCTTGTCGATGACACGGAAGCGGTAGAGCAGCGGACAGGTCATGAAGTCCGATGCTCGACTCGGGGACAATGCGGAGACCATGCCAGCGACTGTATGTCGATGCACCGACAGCGACCGACGTGGAGGCGCACCACTGACCTGCCGGGCGTGTCATAGGGTCACCCCATGACCACGCCGCGCGCCGCAGGCCCGTCTGCGCACGGCTGGCGGATCGGCAACCTGGCCGGGACCCCCATCTATCTCGGCCGTTCGTGGCCGCTCGTCGCGGTCTTCATCGTGGCCGTGTTCGCCCCGACCCTCTCGCAGGGGCAGGGGGCGACCTACGGCGTCCTGGTGGCCCTCGCCTACGCGCTGCTGCTCCTCCTGTCCGTCCTGGTCCACGAGGCCGCGCACGCCATCGCGGCACGCGCGAGCGGACACCCGGTGGACCGGATCGTGGCCGACGTCTGGGGTGGCCACACCGTCTATGACGCGACCCGCAGCACGCCGGGGACGACCGCCCTCGTGGCAGTGGTGGGACCGCTGGCCAACCTGGCCCTGGCCGGCCTCGGGTACCTGCTCGGCACCACCCTCGAGGTGGGCACCACCGCCGCCCTGCTCACCGTCGTCGTCACCTACGTCAACCTGCTGGTCGGCCTGTTCAACCTGCTCCCCGGGCTGCCGCTCGACGGTGGGCAGATCCTCAGCTCCGTGGTCTGGGCGGTCACCGGCAGCAAGGGGCGGGGCCTGACCGTGGCCGGCTGGAGCGGCCGGGTCTTCACCGTCCTCGGCGTGGCCTGGGTGCTCGGGTGGCCGCTGCTGCACGGGTCGCAACCAGACCTGACCACGCTCGTCTGGGCAGGGCTCATCGGGGTTTTCCTGTGGCGAGGGGCGTCCTCGGCGATCCAGTCGGGGCACGTCCACGAGGTCACTGCTGGGCCGATCGACCCGGTCCTCGACCCTGCTGTCCTGGTCTCTGCCGACGCGACCCTCGACCGGGCGCTCGACGTGATCAGGGCCACCCGCGCGGCGATCATGGTGGCGACGGACCCCTCGGGGTGGCCGGTCGGGATCGTGGACGGTCAAGCGATGGCAACCGTCGCGCCCGCGTCGCTCGCGACGAGTCGGGTGTCGGCCGTCGTGCTCGGGCAACCACCGTCGTGGGTCATCGCGCTGCCGGCCGACGCTGTGCTGACGGACGTGGTCCGCATCATGGG
>JBDTAU010000373.1:0-3727 GCA_039924465.1 Dermatophilaceae bacterium | reverse complement strand
GGTGCTGTCCGCGACGACGTCAGGCGAGATGTCAGGGGAGACCTCAGGCGCGATCGGGGCCGCGATCTCCGCGCTGCCGTCCGGGCGCGCGGCAGCCTCTGCCGTTTCCTCGAGCACGTGGGTCCTCATCGCTTGCTCCTCTTTGAAAAACCTGTGGGCAAAGAAAAAGCGCCCGATCACCAGGTGGGTGATGGGCGCGCGGTGTCAGCCGGCTGGGGATCAAACTCCCGCGCGCTGCCTGATAATCGAACTGTGGCTGATGGTCACAGTCAGCAGACTAGACCCGCGCACTCCTCGGTGCACACAACTGCTCAGCCTGTGGACGCCGGGGCCACTCGACTGGAGTGGCCTCACCCCCCGAGTCGAGTGGCCTCGGTCGTCGAGTCGAGTGGCCTCGGTCGTCGAGTCGAGTGGCCCCGGTCGTCGCGTCGAGTGGCCTCGGTCGTCGCGTCGAGTGGCCCCGGGCGCTGCTTCCCACGTTCAGCGTGTGGACGTCGAGGCCACCCGACGTGGGCGCTGGCCAGACCCACCGTCAGCGCGGCGCCCCAGGCGAGGAACAGCGGATCCCAGAGGTAGGCGTGGCCCACCATTCCGGGCCGGTCGTAGCCGGAGCCTGGTTGGATCACTCCGGCGAGGACCAGGTTAGCGACGACCGTGTTGAGGCCACCCCAGCCGACGAGCGCGAGGGCGCCGACCCAGCACGCCGCACGGGTGAACGCACGAGCGGGCCAGCCCCGCCGGGCCAAAACGATCGGGGAGACGGTCGCGATCAGCTTGACCCCGCCGATCGGGACGAGCAGCCACTCGCGTCCCTGGAAGCTGTCCACCAGGTCACTGCCGAGCGACCAGATCAGCCAGTGCCCTCCGGCGGCCCAGTAGAGGCTGAACCCAGCGTGGATCGCGCCGAGCGCCCCCGCCACGAGGAGGGCTCCGACCCCCACCGCTGATGTTGCGTCGCTCCTTCTCCTGGTCACGACCTCACTCTCGCTGAGGGCGATGACCTGCTGGCATCCGGTATCGCCCTGAGCCCACCCTGACCCGATCAGCGAGTCGCGGTCCCCGCCCAGCGGCATACGGACGTGTCGCTGCTCGGGCCTGTGGATGACGAGGCCACTCGAGTGTGTGTGGGGGGCGCTGGGTGAGGCCCTGTGGATGACGGGGCCACTCGACCGAGCGGTGGAAATCGGGTGCGAGTCAGGGTCGCGCGGCGGGGCCTTCGACGTTGACGGTCGGGGTGCCGGAGCCGCAGCGAACGATGACGGCTCGGGAGGTCTCACCGCCCGGGTTGGACTCGCGGTGGATGGCGCCGGCTGGCACCCGCAGGAAGTCGCCCGGCCCGGCCTCGACGACGTGCTCGCCACCGGTTCCGGACTCGAGACGCATCCGTCCGGAGACGATGTAGAGAGTGGTGTCGTGGTCGCCGTGGTGGTGCCACCCGGTGACGGCGCCCGCCTCGGTGTCGACGGCCCCGGACCACATGACCTCGGTCTGCAGGGCGACGTGGCGGGTCATGCCCGGGGTCGGGTCGGCCGGGCGCAGTTCATCCCCCGGGACGTGCGCACACGGCTGGGCGGGGTCGTGCTGAGGGGTGGGGTCCGGAGCGGTCATGACCCCATCGAACCCCGCCGGCAGCACGAAGGGAAGGGCGTAGCAGCAGCCAGCGCCAGCCCCGGAGACGCGGCGAGGTCGACTCAGGTGGAGAACTGCGCCGCCGAGGGTGATCGTTCGAGGACGCGGTCGTGCAATTCGCTGATCGCCCGGCGCCGGTGCGACATCAGCACGTCGATCGTTCCCAGCGATGGCTCGCTGGGGGTGAAGTCCCGAGCCCCGAAGGCCACCGCGAGACGCTTGGCCGCAGTGGACGGGCTGCCGGTGAGCCCGAAGCGTCTCATCAGCTCACCGGCCTTCAGGCCGTGGCCGCCCGGTGCGGCCACGACGTCGTTGGCCTTGCCGATCGTCCAACAGATCGCGGCGGCGACGTGGTCGGCCCGGCGGCCCGTGCGGAAGAGGTCCGGATCGGCCGCAGCGACCCGGGACAGGTAGCGGCGGCAGGCGGTCCGGAACTCCACCCCGAAGGGGTCCGACCCGTCGTCGAGCGCGTTGACCTCCTCAGCGTCACGGACGTCGTCGATGAAGGTCTCGATCAGTTCGAGCACAGCCGTGACCTCGGGTCGGGCGTCATCAGGGATCGGCTCCCAGTCGAAGGGCTCGTCTGGCAGCGGATCAACTGGCAGGTCCGCGAGCACATCACGGCCGCCGACCTGGCCGCCCAGACGTTCCAGGAACTCGCCGTCCCTGGCCGCCTGGGCCGCGAAGAGCGCATCCCAGGCGCCCGCCTTCGGGTCCTCGAGGACGGTGATGCCGAGCAGGCCTTCTACGCCGACCCGACGCTCATAGGCATCCACGGCCCGGCGCAGGGCCACGGCTTCGGGGGAGGTGGCGATCGTGACGAACTCCGGGGCCCACCGGTCAAGGGCGGCGAGCGTCCCCCGGATGGCGCTCTCGGGCAGTGCCTGGCGTCGCAGGCTCCACGTGATGTAGGCCCGCGCCACGTGCGGGAGCCGCCGGACCACGCTCAGGTCGAGCAGGGCCTCCAGCAGCCACTGGTCGAAGAGGATCTCGACCCGGGTCGGGCTCCACCGCAACGGATCCCGTGAGTCCTGGCTGGTGGCGAAGCCGACGATGGCCAAGAGGCAGACGCTGTCGATGGTGCCCATGGGCGGATCGAGTTGCAGCCCGTCGGCCTCCGGTGAGCCCGCGAAGTCGTTCAGGAGGTCACCCACCCCGAGCAACGCTGCCTCGTTCGCCGTGTCGTGGGGGTCCCGCGCGACCCGCAGAGACTGTTCGGGCAAGAGGGTGAGCAGCCACCGGACCATGGGCCGCCCGAGCGGCCAGGTGTCCGTCTCGAAGGGGTCGCCGACCTCCTCGGCCCGGTCGACGGCCTGCGCCACCAGGGCGTGGGCCTCGCCGAGGTCGAGGTCCTGAAAGAGCACGCCGGGCGCCTCCTGCGCGGCCTCCTTCAACTGCGCAGCGACAGTCGAGATCGGTGCCGGGGACGGGAAGGCGTCCTTGACGAGCGTCCCAGCGTTGTGGTCGATGTAGACGAGGTAGGTCGCCTCGCGCCCATCGGCCCACGTGATGCCGAGCAGGACGTCATCGCCGTCGCCCATGGCCTCACTCATCTCGACGACGCGGGTGATCCGGGTCGCGGCGAGATCACGCAGCCACAGCGGCATCGGCTGGCGCCGCGTCGTGAGCGCGGTGACGATGCGATCGTGCACCGCGACATCGGTCACGAAGGCAGCAAACACGTGCAGCGCGGCCGTGGTCTCGGCGAGGTCGACGCCGATCAGCGTGTCGACAAAGACATCGAGGCCGGGAGTCTCCTTGCCCCCCATGACGAGTCCCGTCCCCAGGAAGTGCTGGATGGACGAGATCATGGCGAGCAGGTCGAGCGGATCATCCGAGCGCAGCGTCCGTCGCAGATCCTGGACCAGCTGCTGGGTGGCCGGATCAGCGCCCGGACCCGGACCCGGGCCCGTCCCCGGGACCACGTGAAGCCGGTGCTCACCGCGAGACCGCCGGCCCCGTTTGCCGCGTGATGCCATCTCGTCCCCCTTGTCGTATGCCGCTGAGCTCAGTCCCCGTCGTGGGCGTGCTCCCGAGAAGTCCACCTTATGAGGCAGGCCGAGCCGATTCCTAGACGTGACGACGAGTCCGCGCGACG
>JBDTAU010000372.1:0-3772 GCA_039924465.1 Dermatophilaceae bacterium | reverse complement strand
CTGGCGCCACTGCTGCACGGCGACCTGGTCCGGCTCCCCCGCCGGCCCGAACGATCCGGCGTTGTTGACGAGCAGGTCGACCCGCCCGAAGGCGGCGAGCACCGCAGCGAAGGCGTCCGCGACGGCGGCCTCGTCGGTCACGTCGGTCGGCACGACAAGGGCGCCCGACTGGCCGGCCGCTGTCTCCTCGAGCGGCGCAGCGTGCCGACCAAGCAGGCCCACCTGCCAGCCGGCGCCCAGCAGGGCCTGCGCGATCGCGCGCCCCAGCCCGGAGCCGGCGCCGGTCACCAGCGCCACTCCCGTGGCGGTGCCGACCACGGTCCCGGTCTCTACCGCGGCCTCCGCCTCTGCCCCGGCCGCCGCCTGGCTCATGACGCGCCGCGGCGCAACAGTTGACCCTTCGGCTCGGCGTTGATGTCGATCCGCTCGCCACGCAGCCACGTGCTGCGCACCACTCCGGCGAGTGCGCGCCCGGCATAGGGCGTGATCGGGTTCTTGTGCTGCAACCGCTTGGGGTCGACGACGAACGCGTCGTCGGGGGCGAAGACGCAGAGATCGGCGTCGAAGCCGTTGTCCAGCTGACCCTTGCGCCGCAGCCCGACCTGCTGGGCGGGTCCCTGGGACATCCAGCGGGTCACGTCAGTGAGGCTGAAGTCGCGTTTGCGGGCCTCGGTCCAGATGGCCGAGAGGCTCAGCTGCAGGGAGGCGACGCCACCCCAGGCGACCCCGAAGTCGCCGCTGTCGAGCGCCTTGAGGTCAAGCGTCGAGGGTGAGTGGTCGGTGACGATGATGTCGATCGTCCCGTCCCGCAAGCCTTCCCACAGTCGCTCCCGGTTGCCGCCCTCACGGATCGGCGGGCAGCACTTGAAGGCGGTCGCCCCGTCCGGGACCTCCTCGGCGCCGAAGGTCAGGTAGTGCGGGCAGGTCTCCGCCGTGATCTTGACGCCCTCGCGTCGGGCGCTGGCGATCATCGGCAGGGCGTCGGAGCTGCTGACGTGCAGGATGTGGACGCGGCACCCGGTCCAGCGGGACAGCTCGATCAGCTGGGCGATCGCGAGGTTCTCGGCGCCTCGCGGACGGGACAGGAGGAAGTCGTGATAGCTGCTGCCGTGCGGGCTCGGCGCCCGGTCGATGGCCCGGTTGTCCTCGGCATGGACGATGAGCAGGCCGTTGAAGCTGGCGATCTCGCGCATCACCCGCTCGAGTTCCTCCGGCTCCAGCGGCGGGAACTCGTCGACGCCGGAGTGCAGCAGGAAGCACTTGAAGCCGAAGACGCCGTCGTCGAACAGCGGCCGCAGATGGGGCAGATTGCCCGGGATGGCCCCGCCCCAGAAGCCGACGTCGACCCACGTCTGACCGGTCGCGGTCGTGCGCTTGAGCTCCAGCGCCTCCACGTCGGTGGTGGGCGGGATGCTGTTGAGCGGCATGTCGATGATCGTGGTGACGCCGCCGGCCGCCGCGGCCTTCGTGGCCGAGGTGAAGCCCTCCCAGTCGGTGCGTCCCGGGTCATTGACGTGCACGTGCGAGTCGACGACGCCGGACATGAGGACCTCGTCCTCGGCGAGCTCGACCTCGACGGTCCCGCGCAGATCGGCGTCGAACGGCTCGATGGTGACGATGGTGCCGTCCTTGACCCCGACGGTCCGGCTCACCTCGCCAAAGGGTTTGATGACGCGGTGCGCCTTGATCACCAAGTCGAGCTCGGCCATGTGGTTGGCTCCTTCCACGCAAACACCTTGACGGGAACACTCTGCCATGGTTTCCTCTTTGTGGAAACCTTTATCCATAATCCGGAGAAGATCTTCGGGTGATCGTGAGGAGCAGCAATGCCGTCCCGCCCCGCAGGCACACCCCGGTATTATGCCCCGCAGGGTGGGCATCCCGAGCAGACCGAGCTGACCACGGACCGCGCCGTCTTCACCGAGGCCTATGCCGTCATTCCGCGCGGCACCATGCGCGACATCGTCACCAGCCTGCTGCCCTTTTGGGACGCCACCCGCCTGTGGGTGCTCGCCCGTCCACTCTCCGGCTTCGCCGAGACCTTCTCGCAGTACATCGTCGAGGTCTCCCCCGGCGGCGGCAGCGACCGCCCCGAGCTCGACCCCGCGGCCGAGGGCGTGCTCTTCGTCGTCGAGAACGACGTCGTGCTCACCATCGACGGCGAGCGCCACGAGATGGGACCCGGCGGCTACGCCTTCCTCCCGCCGGGCTGCCGCTGGACGCTGCGCAACGAGGGCGACGAGGCGGCCCGGTTCCACTGGATCCGCAAGGCCTACGAGCACGTCGATGGCCTCGACGTCCCGGAGGCCTTCGTCACCAACGAGACCGACGTGACGCCGTCGGAGATGCCGGGCACCGAGGGCCGCTGGGCGACCCAGCGCTTCGTCGACCCGGGCGACGTCCGGCACGACATGCACGTCACGATCGTCAACTTCCTGCCCGGCGGGGTCATCCCCTTCCCGGAGACCCACATCATGGAGCACGGCCTCTACGTCCTCGAGGGCAAGGCCGTCTACCTGCTCAACCAGGACTGGATCGAGGTCCAGGCCGGCGACTTCATGTGGTTGCGGGCCTTCTGCCCGCAGGCCTGCTACGCCGGCGGCCCGGGCCGCTTCCGCTACCTGCTCTACAAGGACGTCAACCGCCACCCGAAGCTGTCCCGCCAGTTCCTCTGAGCGGTCCCGCAGACAGGCCCCGGCCCCGTCGTGATGACGAGGTCGGGGCCTCTCCGCGTCCCGCCGGAGTCAGCACGACAACCACGGCGGGGGTATGCCGCTCAGCCAGGTTGCGTCCGCCCGCTCGCTCGCGGGCGCACCTGCTTGCCGGCGCGCACACCGGCTACGGACCGCTCGTCAGGTGGCGGATCCCGTTGCGACCGTGCAGCGCTGGCTGCCGAGCCGCTCGACCGCCAGCTCGATGACGTCGCCGGCCCGCAGGAAGGGCTTGGGGTCCGGGTGGGCCGCAGCCACGCCGGACGGGGTGCCCGTGAGGATCAGGTCGCCGGGCTCCAGCGTCATGTGGCTCGCCAGGTGGACGAGGATGTCGGTGACCCGGAAGACCATCTGCGAGGTGGTCCCCACCTGGCGTTCCACCCCGTTGACGCTCAGGCTCAGGCTCAGCTCGTGCGGGTCCGGGATCTCGTCCGGGGTGGCCAGCCAGGGACCGAGCGGGCAGAACGTGTCGTAGCACTTGCCCTTGGCCCAGGTCGGCCCCGAGCTGGCGTCAGCCCGCTCGGTGACGTCGTTGGCCCCGACGTAGCCGGCGACGGCAGCCAGCGCCGCCTCGGCGCTGACCCGGCCCGAGAGCCGCTGGCCCACCACGAGGCCGAGCTCGACCTCCCAGTCGGTGTGTTCGCTCAGGTCAGGCAGGACGATGTCGTCGTAGGGGCCGACGATGGTCGTGCTGGCCTTGAGGAAGATGATCGGCTCCGAGGGGACCTGCGCCCCGACCTGTGCGGCGTGGTCGCGGTAGTTCAGCCCGATGCCGATCACCTTGCCGGGCGGGGCGATCGGCGGCCCGACCCGGTCGAGGTCGGATAGGGACTCGGCGATGACGTCGAGCCGGTGGTCGGCCAGGGCCGCGGCCGCGGCGCCGACCCGGTGGGCGTCAGCGAGGAAGGCCCCGTTGATGTCGGCGGTGAGCCAGCTGAGGTCCCGCACCCGGCCGTCCGGGTCCAGGACGGCCGGCTGCTCGGCGCCATAGCGGCCGTGCCGGACGAATCTCATGCGTCGCCGCCGGCGGACACCCCGGTCGGATAGAAGCCGGGCTCATC
>JBDTAU010000371.1:0-2702 GCA_039924465.1 Dermatophilaceae bacterium | reverse complement strand
CCGCGTCACGCTCCCCCGGGGCGATCTCGAGGACGAGCTCGTCGTGGACCTGCAGCAGCACGCGTGAAGCGGCCCCCGTCTCGGCGAGTGCCCGGTCGACGTTGATCATCGCCACCTTCATGATGTCCGCTGCCGATCCCTGGATCGGCGCGTTGAGCGCCATCCGCTCGGCCATCTCACGGCGCTGCCGGTTGTCCGAGGTCAGGTCGGGCAGGTAGCGCCGGCGGCCGAACATCGTGGCGGTCCACCCGGTCCCCCGGGCCTGCGCGACGATGTCACGCAGGTAGTCGCGGACCCCGCCGAACCGCTCGAAGTAGCCGTCCATGAGGCCCCTGGCTTCCTCGGTGCTGATCGACAGCTGCTTGGACAGGCCGAACGCGGAGAGCCCGTAGGCCAGGCCGTAGGACATCGCCTTCACCTTGGAGCGCATCTCGGCGCTCACGTCCTCCGGCGCGACGCCAAACACCTGGGAGCCGACGAAGCGGTGCAGGTCCTCCCCGCTGCGGAAGGCCTCGATCAGGCCGGTGTCCCCGGACAGGTGCGCCATGACCCGCATCTCGATCTGCGAGTAGTCGGCGGACATGAGGGACTCGTAGGCGGTGCCCTGCCCGTGCCCCACGACGAATACCTGCCGGATCCGGCGACCCTCCTCGGTCCGGATCGGGACGTTCTGCAGGTTGGGGTCGGTCGAGGACAACCGTCCGGTCGCGGCGATGGTCTGCAGGTAGGTCGTGTGGATCCGACCGTCGTCGGCCACGGACTTCTGCAGGCCCTCGACGGTCACCCGCAGCCGGGTGGCGTCCCGGTGGCGCAGCAGTGCTTCGAGGAAGGGGTGCTCGGTCTGCGCAAAGAGGTCGGTCAACGCGTCGGCGTCGGTCGTGTAGCCGGTCTTGGTCTTCTTGGTCTTGGGCAGCCCGAGCTGGTCGAAGAGCACCTGCTGCAGCTGCTTGGGCGAGCCGAGGTTGACGTCACGCCGATCGATGGCGTGCCACGCGTCCTCCTGGGCCTGCCCGACCTTGGCGGCGAACTCCTTCTCGAGCCCGTCCAGGCCGTCGATGTCCACGGCGATACCGGTGCGCTCCATCTGGGCGAGCACACCGACGAGGGGCAACTCCACCTCGGCGAGCAACTCGGTCCCGCCGGTCGCGGCCACCTGCTCGTCGAGGACCTCGGACAGGTCCCGGATCGCCGTGGCCCGGACCATGGCCGCCTCGGCGTCCTTGCCCTGGCCATCACCATCGAAGTCGAGCACGCCTTGGGCGCCGTCGTCCGTGACGCTGAGCTCACGCTTGAGGTGGCGCAGGACGAGGTCATCGAGGTGATAGGTCCGCTGATCGGGCTTGACGAGGTAGGACGCGAGCTGGGTGTCGGACGAGAGACCGTGCAGTGCCCACCCCCGCGCCGCCAGGGCCTGGATCGGACCCTTCGCGTCGTGCATGGCCTTGGGCCGGTCAGCGGCCTCGAGCCACCCCGCGAGCGCCGCGTCGCCTTCCGGCGTCAGGGTGCTCAGGTCGATCCACGCGGCGTGGTCATCGGGCGCCGCGATCGCGATGGCCACCGGATCCCCGGTCCCCCGCGCCCACGTGCCCAGCACCTCGACGCCGGCGCGCCCCCCGGCTGGCAGATGGGTCTCGATCCAGGCGGCGACGGCGTCCGGGTCGAGCACCGCCCCGTCGAGGTCGAAGCCCGACTCAGCCTCCGGCTCGGCGGACTCGACCGTGGCGAAGAGGCGATCCCGCAGGACCTTGAATTCCAGCCCGTCAAAGACCGTGTGCACCTCCTCGCGGTCCCACTGGGCTCGGGCCAGCTCCGTCACGCTGACTCCCACGGGGGCATCGAGGACGAGCTGGTTGAGCCGTCGGTTGCGCAGCACCAGGTCCAGGTGCTCACGCAGCGACTCCCCCGCCTTGCCCTTGATCTGGTCGATGTCGGCGACGATCCCGGACAGGTCGCCGTACTGGTTGATCCACTTGGCCGCCGTCTTGGGTCCGACGCCGGGCACGCCCGGCAGGTTGTCGGACGACTCCCCCACCAGGGCCGCCAGGTCGCTGTAGCGCGTCGGCGGGACCCCGTACTTCGCGGTGACGGCGTCCGGGGTCATCCGGGTCAGCTCCGAGACGCCGCGGATGGGATAGAGAACGGTGACCCGATCGGAGACGAGCTGGAACGTGTCGCGGTCCCCCGAGCAGATGAGCACCTCGAGGCCCTCGGCCTCCCCCTGTGTCGCGAGCGTGCCGATGATGTCATCCGCCTCGAAGCCCTCGAGCTCGATGAAGCGGATCCGCAGCGCCTCGAGCACCTCGTGCAGCAGCGACACCTGCCCCTTGAACTCGTCCGGGGTCTTGGCGCGCCCAGCCTTGTACTCGGCGTACTGCTCGCTGCGGAACGTCTGGCGGGACAGGTCGAAGGCCACCGCCACGTGGCTCGGCTCCTCGTCACGCAGCACGTTGATCAACATCGAGGTGAAGCCGTAGACCGCATTGGTGTGCTGGCCCGTGCTGGTCGAGAAGTTCTCGACCGGGAGCGCAAAAAAGGCGCGATAGGCCAGCGAGTGTCCGTCGAGGAGGAGAAGTCGGCTCACAGCGGCAGCCTAGTCAATCCCTGCGACAGGGCTCACCACACCGATGCCGTATGCCGCTGAGCTCGCAGGGCGCGCGAGGCCGGCACCGCAGTCGCGAGGGACATGCCGCACGGAGTGCACT
>JBDTAU010000370.1:0-3849 GCA_039924465.1 Dermatophilaceae bacterium | reverse complement strand
GCGGCCGAGAGCGAGTTCCTGACGGACCGCTTCGGCGCGACGCCGCTGCGTGCGACCCCCGCCGGGGTCCGGAAGCTGCTGCGCTCCGGAGACTTCGACCTGCTGCACTTCGCTGGCCACGGCATGGCTGACCCCGCTGACATCGCCGATGCCAAGGTGCTGCTCCAGGGTCGTCGCAAGGCCGGCGCCGTCATCCAGGAATACCTGTCCGCGACCACCGTCTCCGAGAACGCCGCGTGGGCAAAGCCCGGCGCCGCCCGCCCCATCGTGGTGCTCAACGCCTGCCAGGTCGGACGCGGCGGCGAGCAGTTGTCCACCCTCGGAGGCTTCGCCAAGGCCTTTCTCCAATCCGGGGCGGGCGCCTTCGTCTCGAGCCTCTGGTCGGTCGGGGACGAGCCGGCCCGGACCTTCGTCGAGGCCTTCTACGACGGACTCCTCGCGGGCGACCCGGTCTCGGTCGCGACCGTCCGAGCCCGTGAAGCGGCCCGGGCTGCCGGCGATGCCACCTGGCTGGCCTACGCCGTGTACGCCCGCCCCGACGCCACGCTCACCTGCGATGGCGACTCCCCAGGTGACACCTCGGCGGGGTCGATCCCTGCGGTCACGAGCGACGGCACTGGTCCGGACGCGCCGCACGTGCCGCGCGCGCCCGACTCGCCAGCTGCGTCGGATACGTCGGCCCCCGAGCGGACGATCGCAGGCTCCACCGAGACCACGCCCGCTGCACCGCTCGCGAGACCGTCGTCCCCCTCCCCACGTCCGAATGCCGGATCGAGCAAAGGATCAGCCATGACGTCCAAGGCCGTGTGTGTCGGCATCAACGAGTTCGCGCACCTGCCGATGAGCAGTTGGCTCGCCGGCTGTGTCAACGACGCCCACGACCTCGCCGGCACCTTGATGAGCCACGGCTTCCGGTCCGATGACATCACCGTCCTGACCGACGCGGGCGCCACCAAGGCCGCCGTCATGGGCGCCCTGGGCGAGATGGTGGACGCGGCCACGTCGGGGGACCGGATCGTCTTCACCTACTCCAGCCACGGCACCCAGGTGCCCAACCAGCCGGGTGGCGACGACGAGCCCGATGGTCTCGACGAGGCCTTCGCGTGCCACGACATCCGCCGGGCCGGCGACCAGTGGGACCCGGACACCGTCATCCTCGACGACGAGTTCCACGACCTCTTTGCCCGCGTCCCGACCGGAGTGCTGCTCGAGGTGCTGCTCGACACATGTCACAGCGGCACCGGACTGCGCGACCTGGACGAGATGCAACAGGCCCTGCTGCGTGGCCGCCGGCCGCGCTACCTGCCCCCACCGACCCGCAAGGGACTCGACCGGGCCCGGTCCATCCGGGCCCTGTCGCCCCCTCGCACGACCGACCACAACGCCCTGGTCGAGTTGACCAAGCGAGGCAAGGGTGCCAGGCCGGTGCTCTTCGCGGCCTGCAAACCGAGCCAGACCGCCTCCGACGCGAGCTTCGACGGCAAGTCCAACGGCGCGTTCACGTACCTCTTCCTCAAGGCGCTCGCGCAGACCCCGGACGCGTCCCGGTCCGAGTTGCTCACGTCCGTCACCGCGGCGCTCAAGACCGAGGACTTCGACCAGCGCTCGACCCTCGAGGGCCCGGTCGCGTCCAAGAAGGTGAGCTTCGGCCAACTCTGGTGACCGTGCAGGGGACTCGCGTGGGGGGAGTCACATGACCGAGCGGTGCCCACGGAGCCCGCTCGGCGGCATACTCGATCGCAGTTGACCCGGCCCAACCAGCAAGGTGGCGATCCACGCATGTCCCGACTCCAGCAGACCGACGGCCTCACCGACGAGCAGAACGAGTTGCTCAAACTCGTGCGCGAGTTCGTCGACGAGCAGATCATCCCCGTCGCGACCGAGCTCGAGCACCGAGACGAGTACCCACAGGCGATCGTCGACCAGATGAAGGAGATGGGGATCTTCGGCCTGATGATCCCCGAGGAGTACGGCGGCCTGGGTGAGTCCCTGCTCACCTACGCGCTCTGCGTCGAGGAGATCTCCCGTGGCTGGATGTCGGTCAGCGGCATCGTCAACACCCACTTCATCGTCGCCTACATGATCATCCAGCACGGCACCGAGGAGCAGAAGCGCCACTACCTGCCCAAGATGGCGACCGGTGAGATCCGCGGCGCCTTCTCGATGAGCGAGCCGGGGTGCGGCTCGGACGTGAGCGCCATCAAGACCAAGGCCGTGCGCGACGGGGACAGTGACGACTGGAGCATCACCGGCCAGAAGATGTGGCTGACCAACGGTGGCACCGCCAACCTCGTCGCCGTGCTCGTCAAGACCGACACCGGGGCGGACTCGGTCTACAAGAACATGTCGACCTTCCTCATCGACAAGACCTCCGGCTTCGGTGAGACCGCGCAGGGCGTCACCGTCCCGGGCAAGATCGACAAGATGGGCTACAAGGGCGTCGACACGACCGAGCTCATCCTCGACGGCCACCGGACCACGACCGCCCAGATCCTCGGTGGCGAGCCGGGCCAGGGCTTCTACCAGATGATGGACGGCGTCGAGGTCGGCCGGGTCAACGTCGCGGCCCGCGGCTGCGGCGTCGCGCGTCGTGCCTTCGAGCTCGGCGTGTCCTACGCGCAGCAGCGCGAGGCCTTCGGCAAGAAGATCGTCGAGCACCAGGCGGTCCTGTTCCGCCTCGCCGACATGGCCGTCAAGGTCGAGGCGAGCCACGAGATGATGGTCAAGGCGGCCCGCAAGAAGGACTCCGGCGAGCGCAACGACCTCGAGGCCGGGATGGCCAAGTACCTCGCCTCCGAGAACTGCTCCCAGGTCGTCGAGGACAGCTTCCGGATCCACGGCGGCTACGGCTACTCCAAGGAGTACGAGATCGAGCGGCTCTACCGGGAGGCCCCGATGCTGCTCATCGGCGAGGGCACCGCGGACATCCAGCGAATGATCATCGGGCGCCGACTCGTCGAGGACTACAAGCTCAAGTCATGAGGTTCCTACGGCCAGGTGCGAGGATGGGGGTATGAGCATGCAGAAGACGGGACCAGGGGGACGCCGCGGTTTCCCCACCCTCTCACTCGAGTACCCCCTATCACTCGGGACGTTCGAGAAGTACGAGGAGGCCCAGAAGGCCGTCGACACGCTGTCCGATGAGGCGTTCCCGGTCGAGAACTGCCTCATCGTCGGCACCGACCTCAAGCAACTCGAGCGGGTCACCGCGCGCCTCACCTGGGGTCGGGTCGCTATCGGCGGCATCCTCTCGGGCCTCTGGCTGGGCCTGTTCGTCGGGCTGATCTTCGCGTTGTTCAACCAGCAGCAGAGCGCCGTGGCCCTGCTGTCCGCGACGGCCCTCTATGGCGCGATCTTCGGGCTCATCTGGTCCGTGGTCGGCTACGCCCTGACGCGCGGCGCCCGCGACTTCTCCTCGGTCAGCCAGGTCGTGGCGACGAAGTACGAGGTGTTCGTCGAGCACAAGTTCGCCCAGCAGGGCCGCCAGATCCTCTCCGACAAGGGCATCATCGTCGGCGGCGCCACGGGCTTCTCCACGCCGCCCCGCGACCTGAGCTGAGTCCAGCGCCATTGCGTATGCCGCTGCGCCAGGTCCCAGCGGCACCCTGACCGCACTACCCGGCCAAGTGGTGCCGTCAGGCGGTTGCTGCGGTCAGTCGGTCGGTGCGATCAGTCGCGGCCGGCCCAGATGCCGGCGATCCAGGCCTCGACCTCGTCGGCCGTGCGGGGCATCGCCGCGGACAGGTTCTCGCAGCCGTCCTCCGTCACGAGGATGTCGTCCTCGATGTGGATCCCGTTGCCCCGGAAGGCATCCGGGACGAGCTCGTCGTCGGCCTTGAAGTAGAGGCC
>JBDTAU010000369.1:0-9136 GCA_039924465.1 Dermatophilaceae bacterium | reverse complement strand
GTGCCTCCCGTAGCCACAGCCCCAGTCGAGTTGCCGGCCCCGGTGCCGTGCAGACCGACAGCTCCGAACGCGCCGGTCTCATTCCCGGTCCCGTTCCCCGCCGCAGCCTGGCTCTGGTTCTGACGGTCGTGGTGGTGGGTTTTCACGTGCGGGCAGGGCGTGGTCGCGGTGGCGGCACTGGTGCGGTAGGAATCCCAGTCCAGATCGGGACGAGGCCGGGCCAGCGGGTCGATCGCGGCATCGAGAATGGCCGCGCCCTCCGCGTCCAGCCGCAGCCGGTACTCCACCAGCCCGGCACACCGCCCGACCTTGGTGAACGAGCGACCAGCCCGGCCCCGCGCCTCCTGATCAGCGACCTCCTTCGGCGGGCGCAGCGTGGCCCGGGCCTGAGCCACCAACTGCCGCAGCTCCTTCACCCCCAGGAACTCGACCTGATCGACCAGGCCCTGGACGACCTCGGCCAGGTGCAGCGGGTCCGCGACCCGGCGCACGTCGTTGTAGAACCGGACGATGACAGCAGCCTGGTCCACGCTGGCCCGCCCGCCGCGGACCTGGTCCGCAAGCGGCTGCCACCGTGTCTCCAACAGCGCGGCGCCGACCGCGGTGACCGCGGCCCCGTCAGCACCTTCAAGGTTCGGGGCGTGCGCAGCGACCCAGTCATTGCGCGAGAGCCCGGCCTCCTCAGCGATCCGCCGCGAGACCACCTCCGCAGACAGGACCGCGGTCAACGCGTGGGCCATCTCCCGGATCCGTTGAGCCTGCTCGATCGCGTCCCCGATCCCAGCCGCCTGGATCGCCCACAACGGAGAGGATGTGCTGATCAACGCCAACTCCCGAGCCATCGACCCCAACCGGGCCGCCAACCCGGGCAGGTCGATCACAGCCTCCTCCGAGAGCGTCGCCAGAGCCGCGACACCCGTCCCGCGCCACTTCTGAGGAGTCTCCGTCGTGCTCATAACCCCAACCTAGACGCGACCACCGACAGCGCCCCGACACTGGCCCCGACCCCACCGCCTCACACCCAGCACCGCCCAGCGCGGTCACCGCCGCCGGGCCGGGACCGCACCGTGGCGCAGCACCCAGCCCAGCGGCATACGGCCAATCCGCCTGCGGCGCAACCACACCCGCGTCAGTCGAGTTGGGCGTTCTCGCCAGCGGCGATCGGAGCGGCGAGCTCAGTGAGGCGCTGCAGCAACACATCCAGTCGTGCCTCTTCGTGGACCGCCACCCCGCGCGAACGCATCGCCGGCGCGAGTTCAGGGTCCCACTCCGCCTCGACGACCGCCCCCTTGAGCGGCTGGCTCCCGTGGCCTTCGGTGTAGTCACCCACCGACATGAGCCACGGCTGCGCACCGAACTCACGACGGCACACGTTCGCCATCTCGATACCGGGCCAATCGAAGTCACCGTGATAGCGCAGCACGGCCTGGGATTGCGTCACCAGGTCGAGCACGGCTCGCACGACGAGGTTCGGCCGGCCCATCGTGCAGACCACGGCCAGGTCGGGGGGCCGATGCGTCGCGATCGCCTCGAGGGTCCGGGGGTTCTCGCAGACCAGGACCGTCTGCCCGCGGGCAAAGCTCGCGCCCGACTCGATGTCCCACCACGTGAGGTGCAGCGGAGCGGCGCCCTCCCCGACCAAAGGACATCGCGACGCGGCCCACGAATCCTGCTCTTGCACCAGGCCCCACGTCAGGCAGGTGGTCGACACACGATCTCGCACCACCCCCAGTGACTCCCAGAGAGCTCGACGATCCCCGGCGCTCCGTGGCAACGGCATCCCCGCCCGCACGGCTGCCGCCCGCAGCAGCAGCAGCGAGAGCCGGGTGCCGTCATCGAGTGCGTGAGCGTCGCCGACGACCCGGGCTGCAAGCTCCGTGCGCGCGAGGGGCGCGGGCCGGTGTCTCCCCTCCACCGCGCCGGCGGTCCCCCCATCGAGTCCTGTCTGACCGGCAGCAGTGCCTGCGTCGTCGAGGGCAGCCCGGTGGTCGAGGACGGTCAGCGCCCCGTCGATGAGAGTGACCGCGTCCTCCCAGGGCGTCAGGATCCCGTCCCGTCGCAGACCATCGAGCCACTCACCGACCCACGGCGCGGGCGCGCCCCGCTGCTGACCGCGCCGCTCCAGCCACGTGGCCGCCGCAGCAAACGGCGCCTCCCGCCGCGAGGCGACGTCGGCTCGACGGCCCGACCGGTCCACCAGGGCTCGGCTCGTCACCCACGACACCGTCTCGGCCAGGTCCCGACCGAGCCGCTCCGCAACCCGTCGGTCGAGCCCCGCCAGGTCGACTCTAATCTCCGGGGTCGTCACCGGATAGCCCAACACATCCGTGAAGGCGTGCCGCTCGTCTCGGGTCAGATCCCGCAACTGGACTCGTCCACGAGCGGCGAGGTCACGCCGCTCGAGTGCCTCAGCGAGCAGGTCCCAGACCCGGCTCAACGCCAGTGCATGAAGCCACTCCGGCGGCTCCTCCGTCCCTCGCGCGCCGATGTCAGGCACCGCCCGTCTCGGGGACCGATCCCACCGAGGTCAACTGCTGCCCGTCCCAGCGGTGCTCGAACTGGGCGATCCCCCGCTCTCCCGGACTGCGAAGGGCCTCATAGATCGCGAGCTCCGGAACCGTCGAGTGAGTCCCCCAGAGTCGCTCGCTCGTGACCACGAAGTCGAGATCGAGGTCAACGAGCAGTCCGAACAGCAGCGGGTGCGTCCGGGCGTCGATCTTGGGGAACGCATCATCGAGCAACACGAACCGTGGCGCGTGCGGCGCGGCCCCAGCCAGCGAGGTGAAGTGAGCAGCCGCCGCTGCGAACAGGGGGAGGTAGCAGAGCACCTTCTGCTCGCCCTGCGATAGCGCGGACTTGCGTTGCAGGTCACGCCACTCGCCTGTCTCCGGCCGGTGGTACTGCACGGTGAAGCCGAACCAGCGACGATAGTCCAGGGCTCGGGTCAGGTGGTCGGTGTAGGACTCCTCGGGGGCCTCGTCGCGCGAGGCCTGGATGAGCCGGTGCAGCGACTCACGCAGCTCCCCTCGCTCGCTCGGCAGCAGCGCACCGACCGGTTGCCCGAGGAGCTCGACCGCACGCTTGGCGTCCGCGGGGATGTCGTCGCGCAGCCGCCAGCGCAGCCGCACCCGGATCCCTTGCGACGTCGTCACCCCCTCGAGCTGGGAGTTCATGGCGGTGACGAGCTCCGCCGCCTTGAGCCGCACCCCGCGCAGCGAATCACCGAGGTAGCCGAGCACCTGCTCCTCGAAGATCGCGCGCTCCCGCTGGCTCAGCAGCAGCTTGTTGGCCTCCACCGTGGCGACCAGTTGCGCCTCGAGGTCGACGAGCGGGAGCTCCCCACCGTCACCGAGCGCGAGCGCCACCCACGCCCCCTCGACCTTGGTGATCCGCGGCTCGAGGTTCGCCGCTGCACTCGAGATGAGGGTCTGGCTCGCCGCGACAACGGCCGTCTCGTCCGCTCGGCGTCCGTCCGGGAGCGCACCGACGAGCCGCTTCGGGTCCAGCGGGGTCCAGCGGTCGTATGCCGCTGGGCTGGCTTCGCCACCGACCGCACCGTCGCCGCCTCCCGGACTGTCTGCGCCTCCTGCACCAGCATCGTCTGCCACGCCAGCGTCGCCTACGGGGCCACCGTCGCCGACCCGAGCATCGCCGCCTCCCTGAGCAGCGGTGCCGAGAGCCGCCGCGATGAGACCGGGAGCTTTCTCCAACGAGGTCAGGGCGATTCGCGCTGCAGCGAGGCGTGGCGTGGTCTCGGCCAGTCGTAGCTCGGCCGCGTTCAGCTCTGCCGCCAGGGTCGCGACCTCGCCGAGCAGCGACTCGATCTGGGCACCCTGGGTGTCTCGCTCCTCTGCGGCCCGGTCCCGCTCGGTCCCGAGCTCCACGAGTCGACGCTCGAGCTCGGCCACCGAGGCACCAGCCGCACGTCGCAACTCCTCGAGCTCGGCCCCCGCCTGCTGCGCCTCGATCTCCGCGCGCTCCGACTCGACTGCGGTGTCCTCGAGGGCGGCGAGCTCGGACCTGGCCCGATCGGCCTGCTCGTCCCAGCGATCGAGATCCCGCAGCAGGGCCAGGCGGCCGGTCTCGATCCCTGCCGCTGCAGCGAGCACGTCTCCGAGGGCGGCGTCGCGCGCCTGCAGCCCTTCAGCGGTCACTGGCAGTGCGTGGACCTGTCCGAGGGAGACCAACGCGCCGTGCGCCGCGGCGGCCACGCTCCGGGCCACCTCTGCCTCGCGGGTGGCCGCCTCATGCTCGGCGTGCGCTTCCTCCAGCGCCAAGCTCGCCTCATGCTCGGCCGCCCACGCCCGCAGGAGGCTGTCGTGCGACGGTCGGGAACGGTGCCACTCCTCGAGCCGGGCCAGCAACTCCCCCTGAGCCGTAGCTTGCGCCTCAGCCTGGGCTCGTTCAGTTTCGAGCTCCGCGATGACAGCATCCAGCGCAGCCAGTCGGCGCAGCCGTTCCTCGGCTCGCGCGGTGGCACCGATGTATTGCGCCGCGTCCTTGCTCGTCCGGCCGACGACCGCGCCGGAGCGCCAGCCTCCGTCGAGGGCGATCGTCAGGCCGTGGCCCCGGTGGGTCAGATCGGAGTGGCTGACCTCCGAAGAGGTGGTGTCATCGTGGTCAAGGACAGCGGATCCAGCCTCAGCCGGGCCCTGGCGTGGTGCCATACGCCCGCCTACGTCAACTGTGGTTGAAGTTGGGAGCGCAAGGGAGGCGACCGAGTCACACAGGCCGACCCGCTCGAGCAGCTCGGTGACGAGGGCCGCAGTCACCGAGCTGCCCTGCGGCAGGTCTGGCCGCAGCACCTCGCCCAGGTGCCGTCCCGGCACCCGGCCTGGGCCCCCGGCTGCGTCGTGGCCGTCAGCGCTGTGGCCGGCTGCGTCGTGGCCGCCGGCGTCAGCGTCGTGGCCGTCGGCGTCTGCCTGGGCGTGACCGTCCAGGCTGAGGACGAACAGGTCGTCGGTGTCACCCAGGATGCGACCGTCCGGGGTGACCCAGGCGTCCAGCAGGCCGCTGCCCTCGAGCGCGGCCTCGATCCCGGAACGCGCTGCAGGCTCGAGGTCCGCACGGAAGTCGAGCAGTCGCCACAGTGGCTCTCCGGCCCGCTCGCGCCGCTCGTCGCGGTGCCAGGTCGGGGCGACCGGGCTCGGATCAGTCTGGGCAGCGACGACAGCACGCTCTGCCTGTGCGGTCTCGCGCTGGCGCTTCGTCGCCGCCTCCTGCGCGGCGGCCTCGGCACGCCGGCGTTCCAGATCCCCTCGGACCGGCGCCACCGCCTCGGCAAGACGCCGCTCCAGTGAGGTGAGGCTCTCGGGAGACAGCTGGGGCAGGTCGAAGGGCACCGCCGCAGGCTGGGTCTGCCAGTCGTGGAGGGCCGACTCCAGCACCTCGCCCAGCTCGATGGCGTGAGTGGCCGTCTCGTCGAGGCGAGTCCGGCGCCGCCCCACGGCGGCCTCCTTGGCTGCGCTGGCCTCCTCACGCCGGTCCGCCTCCAGGCGCCGGGCCAGGGACTCGACCCGAGCCTGCTCGACGACCTTGACCGCTGCCCGGGCAACGCCGACCCGGTCACGGACCTCCCCGGTCTCGGCGGCCAACGGTCCCAAGGCGTCACGGAGCCCGTGGCTTGAATGCTCGTGCTGCCAGTCGAACTCCCCCACCTCGATCTGGGCACTTCTGGGAAGCAGCCCGGTCAGGCCGGCGTCGCCGCAAAACGATCGAGCCTGTCGGACCGACTCGACCCAGCCGGTCGCGCCACGGCCAAGGGACTCAGTGAGCTCCTCAGCCCGGCGCCGCTCAGCCTCGTGGCGAGCCTGCTGCCGGTCGCGCCGGACCCGAGCCGCGTCGGCCCCGCGCTGCTTGGTCCGCTGATGGGCGTCGAGCTCGAGCAGCCGCTGCTGGGCGCGCGCCTCCGGCCCGGCCATGAGCTGGCCGATCCGGGCCATGGTCTCGCCGTGGACAGTGTCGGCGACACGGTGCCGGCTCCGCGCTTCCTCGAGTCGGAGAGCCGAGTCCCCCTTGGACCGCTCCGTCCGGCGCACCTCGCGGCGGCACCGACGCTCCTGCTCCTCCGCCTCGATGACCGTGACCGCCCGGCCCTCGACCACCCCAACGGCGTGGGACCGATAGGTCTCGAGGAAGGCAGAGATCGCCGCCGCCGACCGCTCCTGCCGGTCGATCTGCTCGCCGAAGTCCTCGAGCTGGTCGAAGGTGTCTCCCGCCGTGCGGATCGCCGCCTCGTCGAGCTGCGGGAGCGCCTGGACGAGCTGCTCGGCGAGGCGGCGCGGGTCGATGTCCTCGCCGACCTGCGGCTGGCGCAGCCAATAGAGCAGTCGCAGCAGGTCTTCGTACTGGTCCAGCGGCAGGCCGAAGAGGAGCTGGCCGACGTGCTCACGGTATTGACGCGTCTTGTTGCTGTCGAAGAAGTGCCCATCGGGCTCGACCTCGGCCCGCAGCCGTTGCATCGTCAGCGGCCCAGCCGCATCGGAGAGGTGAAGGTCGATCCCGACGCGGCGCGGCGAGGTGAAGAACCAGGTCGTCGCGGCCCTCGCGCTCTCGCTGGCCCGCAGGCCGATCCCGCACGTCACGGTCTCGGTGGCGCCGCTCTCGGTGGTGCGCTGGAACTCCAGCCAGAGGTAGCCCGTGCGGCTCTGGCCCGCATCGCCGTCGAGCATGAGCCACAGCAGGCTGGTGTGGTGCCTGCCGGAGGCAGTGATCCGGGACTTGTCCCCGTCGATGACGAACGGCAGCAGCATCTCGAGCGTCTTGGACTTGCCCGCTCCGTTGGTGCCGCGCAGCAGCAACCGCCCACCGCCGAAGTCGAAGACCTGGTTGTCGTACTGCCAGACGTTGAGGATGCCGCCCCGGGTCAGGCGGAAGCGGTCACTGCTCATGAGGGGTCCTCGACGTCGAAGAGGGATTGTTCGCCGGTCGTGGAGCGCTCGGCCAGCCTGGCCACCGGTCGATAGCGCGCCGCGGCGGCGTGGACGAGCCAGTCGTCCCCGGCCCGCCGAACGAGCCCGACGGACTCGAGCAACCGCAAGCTCTCGGCCACGGCGAGGTCGGGGGCCTCGCGCTGGTCCCGACGCAGCCCGGCTGCCCATTGCGCCACGAGGGCGCGCGCCACCCGCGTCAGCTCAGCGGCGGGGACCCGGTGCCAGGTCACCGGCGCGCCGTCCTGACGGCGGCCTCCCCGCACCGTGGTCTCTCTGATCCGCTCGGTGAGGGCCTCGAGCACGAGCAGGGCCAGGTGGCTGGTGCGGCCACGGCCGGGGAAGTCGACGTCGGTGAGGTCCTCGTCGGGGTCGAGCGCGAGCGCCCCCTCGGCCCGCAACTCGACCTCCAGGCCGAGCTGGTCGGAGAACCACTCCCGCTCGCGGTTGCGGTTGCGGCGCCACCAGTCGGCGTGGTCCTCGGGCAGCTCCGTCACGGACAGGACCGGGGACTCGGCGAGGCGGCGACGGGTCGCGATCCGGGCCCCACCAGCTGCTGACGGAACCCGGGCCGGCGCCAGGAGGTCGTCCAGGTCACCGACCGTGGACAGCGGCGCCGCCACGAGCAGCCCGAGCACGTCCCGGTGGACGTCGAGGAGGGACTGGGTCCGATCCTCCACCCAATGCTCGAGGTCACCGTCCCGCTCGCTCAGGGCTCCGAGATTGACCAGCGCCGTGAGCGCAGCATGGAGGGCACGTCGGTCACCGATGGCGTCGAGGTCGATGTCGATCTCGGCTTCCACCGCGGCGGAACGCACCGCGGCGACGAGCTCGTCGACGAGCAGTTGGGACTTGACGCGGGTCAGCGCGGCGATGGTCAGCGTCAACAGGGCGTAGGCGCGCGGCGTGAACGATGCCCCTGAGCGGCGCAGCAACGGGCGGCTCGAGTCGCGTCCCAGCCCGGTCTTGAACAGCCGGGCCCTGGCGGGCTCCACCGTGAGCCGGTAGCCCAACGACTCGGCGAAGAAGCGGGTCAGCGCCGCCCGGTGGCGCCGCACCAGCCGGAGCTCGTCCTGGTGGTCCCCGTGGCTGGTGATGAGCGGCCACCGCAGCAGCGCCCGGGCGCCCTCTCGCCGCTCCTGCGCGTCCTGGAGGTCCTCGGCCGCCGGCGACCGGGTGAAGCCGGTGGCACTCATGAGACCCCCTCCTGCGCCCGGATCCCTCCGGTCACCTGCCAGGACTGGTCATCCACCGACACGACCGCCAACGACCGATCGACCAGGCGCAGCCGCCCGGACGGGCTGACGACCGTGGTCCCGGAGCCGGGGCTGGCGAGCACCTCGAGCACGACGTCGTGGCCCGGGATCGGGACCCGCACCACGCCTCCCGAGCCGCCCCCGCCACCCACAGCGGGGGCGGTGGCCGCGAGAGCCAGGCCAGCGGCATACAGCTCGAGCAGTGCCTCGCGCGCGGCGTCGCTCAGGCGCACCCGCTCGAGCCGGCCGCGCTGGGACGCGATCTCGGCGATGGCCGCTCTGCGTGCCTGCTCGGTCCGCGCGTGCTCGGCGAGGCGCTTCTGCTTGGCCTCCGTGAAGTCCTCGGCCTGCCCGGTCCGTCCCCCGACGCGACGCTGTCCCGTCTCCCGGAGCATGACCGGCACCTCGGCACGAGGCGCGGTCAGCCACGACGTCGTCGGCGGGACGGACTCGTCCGACTCGCTGACGGCGAACCCGAGGTGGCGCGTGGAGTAGAGCCCGTAGGCACTCGCCCACAGCGCGTGGGCCTGGGCGTCGTC
Organism: Dermatophilaceae bacterium; assembly: GCA_039924465.1. GTDB lineage: Bacteria > Actinomycetota > Actinomycetes > Actinomycetales > Dermatophilaceae > JAKDLQ01. The sequence continues at coordinate 412 of JBDTAU010000369.1, read as the reverse complement.
GGCCTCGGCGAACCACCGGGCCAGCCGGAGCAACTCGGCGTAGCGGCCGTGCTCGCGCTCGGAGGCCGTGACGATGCGGCGCAGGTTGACCAGCAACGAGCGCATCGCCTCGGTGGCCAGCCGGCGGACCCCGTCGGCGTCGCTGCCACGCGAGTCGCCGCCGGTGAACCAGGCCACGAGCCCCACCCAGTCGGCGGGGTCGAGGCCCGGCGCCCTCCGCGCGGCACGGCCCTCGAGGTCGCGCAACCGCTGGCCGGCGTTGGCCCGGGCGCACAGCCGATCGATGTCCGGTCGGAGCGCCAGCAGGACGTCCGCGATCTGCGGCAGGCACCGGGCGAGGTTCCCGACGGAGTTCCCGCGTGACGCGGTGTCGTTGGTTCTCGACGAGGATCGAACGATCACTTGCCTTCTG
>JBDTAU010000368.1:0-4702 GCA_039924465.1 Dermatophilaceae bacterium | reverse complement strand
CGCAGGTGGATGCTGATCGGCATTCCCATCACCTGCTCGACCCACGCCTTGCGCTGGGGGTCGGCCTGGGCTGGGGCGCTCATGCGGACTCCTTGATTGGGCTGGCTCGGCGACGTGGTGGGTGGGTGTAAGACGCCGCGAGTGGTGGATGCGGAGGTACAGGTTAGAGGTGGGCCTGGTCGATGGCTGCCTGGAGGGACTCGACGTAACCGTTGTAGGTCACGGTAGCTCCGGAGACCATGTCGATCTGAGCGGATTGAGCGCTCACCACCTCGCCGTTGTAGGTCGGCACGGCCTGGGCGTTGATCATCCGGTCGTGCCCTGACTCCATGGGGACCTGCAGCGTCTCGGCGGCCGTGATCTTGCCGCTCTCGATCGTGATCTGGACCTGGACAGGTCCGTAGCGGGTCATCACCGCGGTGCCCGCGACGGTCTGCGCCGACGCGCTGGCCCCGCTGTTCGAACTGCCACTGCCAGAGGAGGTGGATTGCTGGAGCCGGGACGCCGGCCCGTTTTGCAGCCGCGATGACCTGTTCCATCCACGCGGGGTTGCCGCAGACGAAGACGTCTCGCGACGCGATGTCGGGCACGATTCGCACCAGCGCCTCGGCCTCGTCGACGTGCGCGAACTCCTGGGGCAGCCAACTGGGCCGGTCCGTGCGGCGGTGTCCGACCACTGCGACGACGCGGGCGCCGCGCCGGGTGGCCAGGTCCATCAACTCGGTGGACAGGATGGCCTCCGCCTGGCTACCGACCCGATAGATGAGAACCGTCTCGTCCTCGCCGGCCGGCAACTCCTCCAGGAGCGCCCGCATCGGGGTGATGCCGATGCCGGAGGCGATGAGCACTGACCGCCCCGCCACCTTGACCCCCGCGTGCAGCCGCCCGTACGGCCCTTCGACGAGGACCGCTGTCCCCGGCTGCACCCGGGCCAGCCGCTGCGAGGACTCCCCCACACCCTCCACCGTGAGCCTCAGGCTGCGCCCGTCGGGTGCCGCAGACAGGGAGTACGGCTTGGCACGGGACCACCCCGGACCGTCCAGGAAGCGCCACTGGAAGAACTGTCCGGCCCGCACCGGGAGTCGGTGCAGGTCACGCCCGGTGATGACGACCGTGGTGACGGTGGGCGACTCCCGCACGACGTGACTGACCCGCAGCCCGTGCCGTCCTGACCGCCAGAGCGGCAGGAGCACTCGGAAGACGACGACGGCAGCCAGCGCAGCGGCATACAGGCCCCACCAGAACACGGTGGCGACCGGGCTGGCGAGGAAGTCCTGACCCGTCCACAACTGGTGTGGCAGCGCGAGACCGGCACCGAGGTAGGCGTAGAGGTGCAGCAGGTGCCAGGACTCGTAGCGCAGTCTGGCCCGGGCTGCGCGGACCGAGGTGACGACCACCATGACCAGCGCGACCGCGCCCGCCACGGCCAGCAGCATCCCGGGAGAGTGCAGGACTTCGTTGAGGAAGGTGCCGGTCAGGCCGAGGCCCTCGCTGGCGTTGTAACCGATGATCGTCACCACGATGTGCACGACGACGAGGGTGAAGGAGGTGAACCCGGCGAGGCGGTGCAGCCGTGCCAGTTCGTCCTGGCCCCACGCCTGCTCCACCACCGGGATGCGGGCCATGAGGAGGACCAGAATGAGGATCAGCACCGAGGCGAGGAGCCCGGCAAGGCGGCCGACGCTCGTCACCCCGTCGGCGATCGAGTCGAAGCTGTCCAGACCGCCGCCCGCGATCCACAGGCCGATGACGAAGATGATGAGCACCCACGCCACCGCGGCGGTCAGGTCACGCCACCACACGGGGAGGCGCCGTGTGACGCCGGGGGCCGAGGGCCGCGGCGCCTGCGCAGGCCGGACGTCGGTGCTCATGGACAGAGCATCTCGACGGGGGCTGTGACGAACCTGTGCCCTGCAGATGGCGGCCGTGTGAGCCACCCGAGCGCTCAGGCCCACCAGCCGATGACGCTACCGCCGATCTTGACGATGAATGCGGTCACGATGATGACGAAGACCGCCCGGACGAAGCCGCTCCCCTTCGCGACGGCCGCCCGCGCCCCGACGTAGCCACCGACGAGGTTGGCCAGGGCGATGACCAGCCCGACCTTGACCATGACGTGGCCCATCGGGGCGAAGACCGTGAGGGCACCGAGGTTCGTGGCGAAGTTGGCGATCTTGGCCTTGGCGCTGGCTTCGAGGAAGTTGTAGCCGAGCAACCCGACGAGGACGAAGACCAGGAAGGACCCGGTGCCCGGGCCCAGCGCCCCGTCGTAGATGCCGATGATGAAGCCGGTCAGCATCGCCAGCCCGACGTGCTTGGCGCCGTGGAAGCGGCGGATCGACGTGCGCCCGAGGTCCGGCTTGAACAACGTGTACGCACCGACGAGGACGAGGAGCACGAGGATGATCGGGTTGAAGAGCGACTTGGGGATGTGCAGCCCGATGACTGCCCCTCCGATGGCACCGACATACGCGACGGCCGCCATGGGCAGGGCGGTCCGCAGGTCCGGACGCACCCGTCGGTAGTAGGTGATCGAGCTGGTCGCCGTGCCGAAGATCGACCCGAACTTGTTGGTCGCGAGCAGCTGGGCCGGGGTCGCCCCGGGCAACCCGACGAGCAGCGCGGGCAGCTGGATCAGGCCCCCACCGCCGACGACCGCGTCGATCCAACCCGCGGCGAAGGCCGCGACCGCGAGCAGGGCCAACGTGGTGAGCGTCGGGTCGCTCATCCGATCCGGTCGTTCCAGCGCGCCACGATGTCGACGATGTCGGACCGCTCCACGGCGACCTCATCGGGTGTGGCCTGGTGCGAGACCTGCTGGTCGAGCGGGATGTTCGAGTGTGGGATCAGGATCGTGCGCATGCCCACCTGGTGTGGACCGTGGACGTCCTCATGGGACCGGTCCCCCACATAGGCGCACTCTCGGGGCCCGAGCCCCAACAACGTCGCCGCGTGCTCGAAGATCTGGGGCATCGGCTTCACCCACGGCGTCTCGCTGGAATAGACATCCACGTCGATGAGGTCCAGCACGCCGTCCCGCTCGAAGATGCTGCGGTGGTAAGCGCGGTCCCAGAGCGTGTTGGACACCACCCCGATCCGGATCCCGACACTGCGCAAGGACTCCCACACTGGACCGATCGCGGGGTGAGTGAGCGTGTGCGGCTCCCAGAACTTCCGGTATGCCGCTGTGCCGGCTTCCGTCCGGGCGTCCCCTGCCGGGAGGCCGCAGGACTCGAGGATCTCGGGCAGGCTGGCGCTCACCCCGTCCGACCGGCCACGTTGCCACGCACGTTCCTCAGCGGCATACAGCTGGCTGGCGAGGTCGTTGCGCGCACAGGCGATCGTCCCGGCCCCGTCGGCGAAGGCGGTCCACTGGGCGCGCAGGTCGACCTCGTGCCACGGCGTGATGGTCCCGCTCCAGTCGAAGAGGACCGCACGGACCGCGGGCATCACGTCCCCCGCACCTCCGTGACGATGGCGGCCACGATCCCATCGGCGTCGATCTCTCGACGCTCAGCGGTCCGGCGGTCCTTGATCTCGATGACTCCGTTGGCCAGCCCCTTGCCGACCACCACGATCGTGGGCACGCCGATGAGCTCTGCGTCCTTGAACTTCACGCCGGGGCTGGCCTGCCACCGGTCATCGACGATCGATGAGATCCCCTGTGCCTCAAGGGCACTGGCGATCTCCTCGGCCTTGGCGTGGACGGCGGTGTCCTTGCCGGTGGCGACGATGTGCACGTCGACGGGCGACAACTCACGGGGCCAGATCAGACCGAACTCGTCGTGGTTGCCCTCGGCGACGCAGCCCACAGCCCGCGACACGCCAACGCCGTAGGAGCCCATGGTGACCGTGACGAGCTTGCCGTTCTGGTCCAGGACCTTGAGGTCGAGCGCCTCGGCGTACTTAGTCCCGAGCTGGAAGATGTGCCCCATCTCGATACCACGGGCCGACTCGAGCGGGCCTGAGCCGTCAGGGGCCTCGTCCCCGTCCCGGACCTCGGCGGCCTGCACCGTGCCGTCGGCCTCGAAGTCCCGGCCGTGCACGAGGTGGAAGACGTGCCGACCCGGCTCGTTGGCACCCGTGACCCACGCCGAGCCCACCCCGACCCTCGGGTCGAGCAGGTAGCGGATGCCCGTCGTGCCCGCCTCCCCCAGCGCGCCCGGTCCGATGTAGCCCTTGACGAGGCCCGGGTGGGTAGCGAAGTCCTTCTCATCGAAGGCCTCGATCTCAGCCGGCGCCACCTGCGCCTCGAGCCGCTTGAGGTCGACGTCCCGGTCACCCGGCAGGCCGATCGCCAGCGGCTCGCGAGTCCCATCGGGAGACACGAGCATGACGATGACGTTCTTCAGGGTGTCGGCTGCGGTCCACGCCCGGCCATCCGTGCGGGGGTGGTTGGCGTTGGCCACCGCGACGAGGGTCTCGATGGTTGGGGTGTCGGGGGTGTCCTCGGCGTGGGCCGCCGGGGTGTCGGTGTAGTCCACCGGCGGAGCCTGGGGGACGATGACCGCCTCGACGTTGGCCGCATACGACCCGTCAGCGGTCCGGACGTAGGTGTCCTCACCGTTCTCGGCGGTGGCCAGGAACTCCTCGCTCTTGCTGCCGCCCATCGCTCCGGCCATCGCCTTGACGATGACGTAGTCGAAGCCGAGCCGGTCGAAGATCCTGATGTAGGCGTCCCGGTGCTTCTGGTAGGCGGCGT
>JBDTAU010000367.1:0-3607 GCA_039924465.1 Dermatophilaceae bacterium | reverse complement strand
CACAAGGTCACCGTCCTGCGCACCGGGCAGCACCGCTTCACCGTGACGATCGGGACCGGCGCCGACGCCGAGACGGCCGTGGCCGACCTCGAACGGATGGACACCTACCGAAGCCGGATCGTGGTGGCCGGGCGGTCGTTCCGCCTCGTCACCGCGACCCACGGACCCGTGCACCTCGTCGAGGTGGACGGGGTCACCCACCGGGTCAGTCGCGACGAGGGCGGCGTCATGCGCTCACCCGCCCCGGCATTGGTGGTCGCGATGCCGGCTCCGGTCGGCACCGAGGTGGCAGCCGGGGCCCCGGTCCTCGTGCTCGAGAGCATGAAGATGGAGACCGTGCTGGCCGCTCCCTTCGCGGGCAAGGTCCGCGAGGTCCTCGTCCAGGTCGGGAGCCAGGTCGAGACCGGGGCACCACTGGTGCGGATCGAGCCGGTCGCAGACGACGACGCTGACGCACCGGTTGTCGAGGCACCCGCGACCGACCTCGACCTGCCGACGGCGCCCGAGGCCGAGACTGCGGCCGACCGGGCCCGACGAGGAGTCCTCGAGTTGTCTGCCGGTGTGCTCGGCTTCGACAGCGACGCCGCGACCGACCGTCGCCGGCTCGCCGACTACCTGACCGCCCGCGACGAGCTCGCAGCATCGGGCCAGCTCCCCCTTGCCGACGAGATCGCCATGCTCAGCCTGCTCACCGACTTCGCCGAGCTGAGCCGCAACCGGCCGGCAGGCGAAGAGGTGCACACCGAGTTGCTCGTGCACAGCCCCAAGGAGCACTTCCACACCTACCTCCGGGGCCTCGATGTCGACCGGGCCGGACTGCCTGAGGACTTCCGCACCAAGCTCGGCATCGTCCTGGCCCACTACGGCGTCGCGGACTTCGACCGGTCCCGCGAGCTGGAGGAGGCCGTCTTCCGAATCTTCCTCGCGCAGCAGCGCTCGGCACCCGAGGTCGCCCTCGCCACGTCCCTGCTCCCGCGCTGGCTCGCCGAGCCGGCACCGACCGCACCCGACGACACCGCAGCCCGGGACATGCTGGATCGACTCGTGCTGGCCACCCAGCTCCGCTTCCCCGTCATCGGGGACCTCGCCCGGAGCGTGGCCTTCCGCTGGTTCGACCAGCCGCTGGTCGACGCCGAGCGCCAGAGCGTGCTGGCCGGGGTGCACGACAAGGTCGCCGCGCTCGCGGCGAACGGTGACCCCGAGGCGCACGCTGCCGGTGTCGACGAGCTCGCGGCCATCCCCGAGCAGATCGTCCGCTTCCTCGCCGAGCGCCTCTCAGACCCGGTGACGGGCGAACTGCCCGAACGCGAGCCGATGCTCGAGGTCCTGATCAAGCGTCACTACCGGGATCACGAACTGCACGCCGTCAACACCTTCACCGAGGGCAAGCGGCCCTTCGCGACCGCGGACTACACGATCGGGACCCGCCTGAGCCACCTCACCTCCACCATCGGTGGCGTCGACGAACTCGTCCCCGGCAGCACTCTCGACACCGCGGTCGCGGCCGACGTCTGGAGCCGACCGGACGCCCACCAGTCGGTCGTGGACCTCTATCTGCGCTGGCCCGACGCACCCGGGCATATCGAGGAGGTCAGCGACCAGATCGCGGCCAGGCTCGGCCAGTTGCCCTTCACCCGGGAGGTCCGCCGTGTCGCCGTCGCGGTCTCCGCGGGAGACGCAGGTCCGGTGTACTACTTCACCTACCGTCCCTACCGTCCCCTCGAGGGCCAACCCGCCGAGAACCAACCCGGTGAGGGGGGGCTCGTCGAGGACCGGCTCGTCCGCGGGGTCCACCCGATGGTGGGTCGCCGGCTCAACCTCTGGCGGCTCCAGGAGTTCGACGTGACCCGGCTGGAGGCCCCCGAGGACGTCCTGCTCTATGAGTGCGTGGCCCGGGACAACCCGGAGGACCGCCGGCTCGTGGCCATGGCGCAGGTGCGCCAGCTCGTCGTCGTCCGAGACGAGACCGGCGCCGTCACCGGCCTCCCGCACGTCGAGCGGGCCATCGCCAACTGCCTCGACGGGATCCGTCGGGTCCGCGCCGAGCGGCCCGGGGCCCGCCTCGACATGAACTACGTCTGGGTGTCGATCTGGCCGCCCATCGAGGCCGACCTCAACCAGTTGACCTCGTTGCAGGCCAAGATCGCTCCCATGACGGTCGGCGCCGGTCTCGAGGAGGTCCTCGTCCAGGGTCAGATCGCGACGGGGCCCGGGACACCGCCGATGCACATCGCCGGTCGCTTCTACTACCAGCCCGGGTCCGGGGTCGTGGCCTCGATCGAGGAGCCGCCGACCGAGGGCCTCAAGCCGCTGGACGACTACGCCTCCAAGGTCGTGCGCGCCCGGCGACGCGGCCTGGTCTATCCCTACGAGTTGCAGACGCTCATCGCGGGCGAGGGCGGCACCGTCGTCGAACACGACCTCGACGACAGCGGACGCCTCATCCCCGTCGACCGACCGCTCGGGCTCAACAAGGCCGGCATCATCACGGCGGTCGTCACGACGCCGACCGTCCTGCATCCCGAAGGCATCACGCGGGTCGTGCTGAGCGGGGACCCGCTGCGCTCCCTCGGCTCCGTCGCCGAGGCCGAGTGCGCCCGCATCATCGCGGCGATCGACCTCGCCGAGTCCCTCAGCGTGCCGGTCGAGTGGTATTCGGTGTCTGCCAGTGCCCGCATCTCGATGGACTCCGGTACGGAGAACATGGACTGGGTGGCCCGCGGCCTCAAGCGGATCATTGAATTCACCCAGGCCGGGGGCGAGATCAACATCGTCGTCGCCGGGATCAACGTCGGGGCCCAGCCGTACTGGAACGCCGAGGCCACGATGCTGATGCACACCAAGGGCATCCTGGTCATGACCCCGGACAGCGCCATGGTCCTCACCGGCAAGCAGTCGCTCGACTTCTCGGGTGGGGTCTCGGCCGAGGACAACTTCGGGATCGGCGGCTACGACCGCGTCATGGGCCCGAACGGTCAGGCGCAGTACTGGGCCAAGGACCTCGGCGAGGCCTACGGGGTCCTCATGGCGCACTACGAGCACGCCTACGTCGCCGCTGGTGAGAGCGGTCCGCGGCGGGCCCGCACCACCGACCCCGTCGATCGCGACGTCAGCAGTTACCCGCACACCCTCGTGGACTCGGGCTTCACCACGGTCGGCGACATCTTCTCCGCGGCGACCAACCCCGACCGCAAGAAGCCGTTCGACATCCGCACCCTGATGCGCGCCGTGTCCGACCAGGACCACGCGCCCCTCGAGCGCTGGGCCGGGATGGCCGATGCGGAGACCGCTGTCGTGCAGGACGCCCACCTCGGTGGGGTGCCGGTGTGCCTCATCGGTATCGAGTCCAAGTCCGTCGCGCGGCGGGGTTTCCCGCCCACCGACGGCCCGGACACCTATACGGCTGGCACCCTCTTTCCGCGCTCGTCCAAGAAGGTGGCTCGGGCCATCAATGCCGCGAGCGGCAACCGACCGCTCGTCGTCCTGGCCAACCTCTCCGGCTTCGACGGCTCGCCCGACTCGATGCGCAACCTCCAACTCGAGTACGGCGCGGAGATCGGCCGGGCCATCGTCAACTTCGACGGCCCCATCGTCTTCACCGTCGTCT
>JBDTAU010000366.1:0-6434 GCA_039924465.1 Dermatophilaceae bacterium | reverse complement strand
CGGCGCAGGGCGTTCTCGACGGATGGCTCCGAGGTCCGCCGCCCCGGCGCCCCGATCGCCAGGTGGACGAGGACACCGACTCCCCACCCGAGGGCGGCGCCAGCGACGCACGCCACGGGGAGAGCCTCCCCACGATAGAGGTCGGCGGCCCCGACGGCCACGACCAGCACCCAGCTGGTGTGCCGTTCGAACCACGTGACATACGGCCCCGCCGCGGTCGCGACCGCTGCGACGACGGCGGTGTGCAGGGCGGGGAAGAGGAACCCCTCCGGCCCGGGCCCCCGCATCCCCTCGAGGAGGGCGAGGTCCACCGCGCGCGGGTCGACGACTTGGTGCAGGATGAGCACGAGCGCCCAGGCGATGACACCGGACCACGCGACGGCGACCGCCATCCGAACCCGGCCGAGGTAGAGCGCCAAGGACGTGCCCGCGACGATGACCGGCCAGGTGCCGACCCACCCCACGGCATCCCAGACTCGAGCCGACCAGTCCGGCAGTCGCTGGACGTCGTGGAAGATCGCGGCTTCGAGTTCGTTGACACCGGGGGTGCGGGCGATGACGAGGCAGACCAGCACGACGCCGACCGCGATGACGAGCCGGACGAGGTCCGCTGGATGGCGTCCGACCGAGCTTCGCAGGCTGGCGTAGCGACCAGGTCTGCCAGATCGGCGCGCAGGGTCGGCGTGGGGCGGGGACTCGGGGGACGGCATCTCGGGGGACGGGGACTCGGGGGACGGCGTCTCGCCGGGGCCCGAGGGGGTCCCCGGCGCACGATTCATCTTGCGACCTCCCGAGAGAACCTCCAGCCGGTGGCCATCCCTGATGGTCCCATGGGGGACCATGCCGTTCAACGGGGGTGCGGCCTCGGCTGGACGCCGACGAGCTGAGGGTCTGCCATTGTCGTCCCGGCCCCCGGATGGTGGACTGTCCCCCACCGACTCGACCACTAGGGGCGACTGTGCAGACTGATCCGACCGAATCCGATGAGCAGGGTCAGCAGGATGAGCGGGCTGATGACGCCAAGTGGTCGGGATCCGGTCAACTGATCGCGCACAGTTGGCGCGAGTCGGACCTGTTCGTGCCGCGTCGGATGGTCCGCCCCTTGCAGAACCTCATGGCCATCGAGGCGAGCAGCGCGCTGGCGGTGTTGAGCGCGACCGTGCTCGCGCTCGTCGTCGCCAACTCGGGTCTGGCGCACCTCTACCATGAGGTCTGGGAGACGGCTTTTCGGCTCCAGCTGGGCGACCGGGTGCTGCTTGACCTCAGCCTGCACGGGGTCGTCAACGACGCGTTCATGGCGATCTTCTTCCTCGTCGTCTCGATGGAGATCAAGCGGGAGCTGGTCTTCGGCGAGTTGCGAGACCCCCGTGCCGCGATGCTCCCGATCGTGGCCGCGATCGGCGGGATGGTCGTGCCCGCGGGGATCTACGTCCTGTTCAACGCCGGGACGCCTTTTTCTCATGGCTGGGGGATCCCGATGGCGACCGACATCGCCTTCGCGGTCGCCCTCGTCTCCTCACTCGGCAAACGGGTCCCGGCCGGGGCCCGGCTCTTCCTGTTGACCCTCGCGATCGTCGATGACCTCGGTGCGATCCTGGTCATCGCGATCTTCTACGCGCAGGGCCTCTCCTTCGGGTGGCTCGCCGTGGCCGCCGCGGCGGTCGCGGTCACCGTGCTCGCCCGGGTCCGACGAGTCCGGGCCATGTCGTGGTACATCCTGTTGGGCGTCATCTGCTGGTTCGCGCTGTTCCAGTCGGGAGTCCACGCCACCATCGCGGGGGTGCTCTTCGGACTGCTGACGCCGGCCTACGCCTGGCTGCCGCCGGGCCGCTTCCCGGCCATGGCGCGGCGACTGGTCGACGACCTCGACCAGCGACTGACTGACGGGGTGACCGTCGACGAGCAGGAGTCCAACGACCACACCCTGCGCGAGCTGCGACGTCTCTCCCTCGAGACGCAGTCCCCCTTGCACCGGGTCGAAGCCCGGTTGTCGGCTCTGGTGGCCTTCTTCATCGTCCCGATCTTCGCCTTCGCCAACGCCGGCATCGCCATCCCGACCACTGCTTTCGCCAAGATCATCATGGAGCCGGTGGTCCTGGGGATCGCGATCGGCCTCGTGGTGGGCAAGACCGTCGGGGTCTATGGCTCAGCGTGGCTCCTGATCAGACTCGGCTGGGCCAGGATGCCGGAGCGAACGACCCAGCGGCATCTCTTCGGCGTCGCCCTGTGCGCCGGGATCGGCTTCACCGTCGCGATCTTCGTCGCCACGCTCGCCTTCACCGACCCGGCCGTGGTGGAGACGGCCAAGCTCGGGGTGATGCTGGGCAGCTTCATCGCCGCAGTGGCCGGCTATGTCTGGCTCCGGGCCGCCCCGTCGGTCGACGTGGCGATGGAGGAGCGGGGCGAGGAGGCCACGATCACGCTCTGACGGCTCGCGCCCCCAGGTCAGGCTCCGCGCGCGACTCCACCGCGGTGCCGGCCTCGTGCAGCTCGAGGATGACGACCTCGTTGGCCCCGCCCGCCAGAGGGGCGCGGGAGCATCGAGGGTGACCTGGGCCCGATCTCCCAGTAGCGCCCCAGCAGGACGCCGTTGTGCCAGAGGAAGCCCTTGCTCCAGCCCGGGCAGGGCGAGGAAGCCGTCGGCCGGATCGCCGTGCTCCCAGCGGTGGACGAGGCGCTGATCGATCCGTATGCCGCTCACCCCCTGGCGCTCGCCGATGGCGCTCGCGAAGTTGATCCGTCCCTGGTTCTCGACGATCACTTCGAGCGAGGTGCGACCCCCGTCGGCGCGGGCCGGGAACGGGAGCTTCTGCACCTCGTCGTTGCGGTTCACGGTGCCGAGCACGACGCCGTCGCCGAGGTCCTCCATCGAGCGCGGCATGGGCGCGCTCACCGGGCGGTCGAAGTCGTGCAGGGTGTCCCGCAGCGCCACCCAGTCGCGCACCTGAACGCGCTGTGGGGCCAGCCACGGTAGGTCAGCTCCCGGGACGCACGTCGGAGCTAATCTGTGGATGATGGCGTGCCCGCCCGGGGACGTCGCCCCGGACGAGGGAGTCCGCATGCCTTTCCGCACCAGCCGTGTTGACGAGCTGATGACCGTATGCCGCTGACCCCCGTCCCGCACGTCCGCGGCCTCCTGCTCGCCGCGGGGGCTGGTCGCCGGTTCGGAGGGCCCAAGGCCTTGGCCCGCAAGGAGGCTCACGGCCCGACCCTGGTCGAGGCGGCGGTGGGGGTGCTCCGGGATGGCGGGTGTGACGGGGTGACCATCGTGGTCGGCGCCGCCGCTGATGAGGTGGCGGGCGTCCTGGCCCCACTCTTGGCGGAGCAGGATCAGGACCAGGACCAGGAGGGTCAGGAGGGTCAGGAGGGTCAGGAGGGTCAGGAGGGTGGCGTGGACCTGGTCGTGTGCCCCGACTGGGCCGAGGGGATGGGGGCCTCGCTCCGGGCCGGGCTCGCTGCCTTCTCAGAGACGAGCCGGGTCGAGGCGGCCCTGGTGAGCCTGGTGGACCTGCCCGATGTCGGCCCGGACGTCGTGGCCCGGCTGCTGTCCCTGGCGTCACCACGCCACGAAGGTCAGGGGCGGGCGGTCCTGGCGAGAGCGGCATACGGAGGGGTCCCGGGGCACCCCGCGCTCATCGGCCGGGACCACTGGGAGGACGTCATCGCCGCCGCGACGGGGGACCGCGGTGCCCGGGACTACTACCGCGCCCACGCGCACGACCTGATCGAGTGCGGCGACCTCGCGACGGGCCGGGACGCCGATCGGCCCGAGGAACTCGCGGAGCTGGGGAACGCTCGAGATGGTGCTGATCCCGCAGATCCGGGCAGGCCTGAATGACCCCGAATCGGCGGGGGGCTTTGCCAGCGACCGTTTGTGGGCGATAGTCAGAACATGGACGGCACCGAGGACGGATCTGGGCTCGAGCACGCCTTCGGGTGTGTGCAGGACGTCCGGGACGTGCTGGGCAGGACGGGGTACCTCGTCGACGAGGCTCTCGCGACGGTGACCTTCCTCGCGGCGAAGCTGAGCCGGCCGATGCTGCTCGAGGGCGAGCCGGGCACGGGCAAGACGGCGCTCGCCGAGGCACTCGCCGAGGCACTCGAACTACCGCTCATCCGGCTCCAGTGCTACGAAGGCATCGAGTCGACGCAGGCCCTCTACGACTGGGACTTCCCGCGCCAGATCCTGCACCTGCGCACCGTGGAGGCGCTCGCCCGGGACGCCGCGGCGGGCTCGGGTGGTGTGCGTCCGGCGGTGGAGGCCGTCGAGGCCGAGTTGTTCGACGAGCGCTTCCTGCTCGCTCGGCCGGTGCTGCAAGCTCTGCGCCGCAGCCCGTGCGTCCTGCTCATCGACGAGATCGACCGCGCAGACGATGAATTCGAGGCCTTCCTGCTCGAGGTGCTCTCGACCTGGCAGGTGACGGTGCCCGAGCTCGGCACGATCAGGGCCAAGGTTCCACCCTTCGTGGTGCTGACCTCCAACCGCACCCGGGAGCTGCACGACGCCCTCAAGCGGCGCTGCCTCTATCACTGGATCGACCACCCCGGAATGGCCCGTGAGCTCGAGATCGTGCGGACCCGGTTGCCAGAGGTGTCGGCCACCCTGGCCGAGCAGGTCGTCGGCGTCGTCCAGCGGCTGCGCTCCGAGGGCCAGCTGATCAAGCCGCCCGGTGTCGCCGAGACCCTCGACTGGGCCCGCGCCCTCGACGCGCTGGGGACCAGCACCCTCGACCCGGAGACCGCTGCCGCCACGCTCGGCTCGGCGATCAAGTACCGGGAGGATGTCGAGCGGGTCCGAGCCGCCCTCGATCGGATGCTGACGGCGTGACGGCATCGATCCAACCCCACCCCCAACCCCGCCCCCCGGGGAGCGAGCCCCCAACGCACCCGACTGCCCCGTCGACTCGGGCCGATGCCCTGCTGCTGGGGTTCACCCGGGCGCTGCGGGCCGCCGGTCTGCCGGTGACGGCCGACCGGGAGCGGACCTTCCTCGTCGCTGCTGCGATCGCCGGGCTCGAGGAGCGCAGCACCCTGTACTGGACCGGGCGGGCCACCCTCACGTCGTGCCCGGCGGACCTCGAGACCTACGACAAGGTCTTCACCGCCTGGTTCTCCGGGGAGACCATGCGCGGCGGTCGACGCCGCGAGTCACAACCGCGTCAGGTGCGCGAGGCCCCTCTCGAGGAGGGTGGCTCCGGCGGCGAGTTGGACCAGGATGACGAGGTGATCCGGGCCAAGGCCAGCGCCCAGGAGGTGTTGCGCCAGCGTGATGTCGCCAGCCTCAGCCCGCAGGAGCGGGCTGCGCTCCGGGCGATGTTTGCCCGCCTGCGACCGCGGGCGCCGCTGCGCCGGGCCCGACGGCACGTCCGCTCGCACCGTGGCGTCGTCGACGGCTCGGCCACGCTCCGCGATCAACTGCGCCGGATGGGTGAGCCGGGTCGAATCCGCTACCAGCACCGTGGCGTCCGCCAACGCCGAGTGGTGCTGCTGATCGACGTGTCGGGCTCGATGAGTGCCTACGCCGACAGCCTGCTGCGCCTCAGCCACACGTTCGTCCAGGGGCTACCCAACGTCGAGGTGTTCACGATGGGGACCCGGCTGACCCACGTCACCCGAGCCCTGCGAGAGCGCGACCCCGACCGGGCCCTGCTCGCGGCCGGCAGGGCGGTCCCCGACTGGTCGGGCGGGACCCGGCTCGGGGATGCCGTCGCGGCCTTCCTCGACCTGTGGGGCCGGCGCGGCATGGCCCGGGGCGCGGTCATCGTGGTCTTCTCCGACGGGTGGGAGCGGGAAGGCCCGGAGCAGCTGGGTGAGCAGATGCGGCGCCTGGCGGGTCTGGCGCACCATGTGGTCTGGGTGAATCCGCACCGAGGGAAGGCCGGCTACGAGCCGGTGCAGCAGGGGATCGTCGCGGCCCTGCCGTACATCGACGACTTCGTCGCCGGGCATTCGTTCGCGACGTTCGAGGAACTGGTGGAGGTGGTGGCTCGTGCGTGAGGTGCTGACCGAGCTGATGGAGTGGTGGGAAGCCGGGGCGGTCGTGGGGGTCGGGACCGTGGTCGGGACGTGGCGATCGGCGCCGCGCCCACCGGGGGCCTCGATGCTGGTGGGCCCGGACGGCGAGGCGGTCGGCTCCGTGTCGGGCGGCTGCGTCGAGGGGGCCGTCTATGAGCTCGCGCAGGAGGTCCTCGGCTCGGGCCAGCCGGCACTGGTGCGCTACGGCGTGAGTGACGATGACGCCTTCGCGGTCGGCCTGACCTGCGGGGGGATCCTGGACATCTTCGTCGAGAAGGTGTCCAAGGAGACCTTCCCGCAACTCGGGAAGGTGGCCGCCGAGATCGAGGCCGGCCAGCCGGTCGCTGTCGCCACGATCGTCGAGCACACCGATCCAGCGTGGCTGGGCCGGCGACTCGTCATCCACCCCGAGGACGCCG
>JBDTAU010000365.1:0-3839 GCA_039924465.1 Dermatophilaceae bacterium | reverse complement strand
CGACGACGGTGAGCAGGACCTTGCCGAAGGGCGCCTCGAGCAGCGTGCGCAGGGCGCCGTCGAGTCCGGTAGCTTCCTTGGGGTCGTTGCGCAGCGCGGCGATGCCGAAGAGGCCACCGAGGACGACCAATGCGATGCCCTTGGCGATGTAGCCGAACCGGCCGAGGGTGACCACGCCCTCTCCGGGATTGGACTTGAGGTCCTGCAGGAACAAGCGCTTCCACCCCTTGACGACGTGGTAGACGCCGACCCCGATGACGACCAACCCCACGATCCCGACCAGGGCAGCGCCGAAGGGCTTGCTCATCAGCGTCGCCGTCGCGTCCGAGGACTGCTGCTTGCTCGACGACGAGCCGCCCGAGGCGAAGGTGAAGGCACTGAAGGTCAGGACCAGGTAGACGACGGCCTTGGACACCGCCTTGACCCGGTCGGAGGCCTTGCGGGATCCGCCGATCGCCTCGGCGATCTGCCACACCGCGAGTCCGAGGAAGCCGACGACGCCGATCCAGAGGATCACCTTGCCGAACCCGTTGGAGGCGAGCGAGGTGAGGGCACCTGACTGGTCGGCGCTCTTGCCCGAGCCGAACCAGGCCAACTGCAGCGCGATCCAGCCGATCAGCAGGTGCAGCACCCCGTTGACCGCATAGCCGACGCGAGCCGCTCCCTCCAGGGCGTCATGGTCCTTGGCCGCCCGTGCGCCCTCCTGCACTTCTTCTGTGTCCATGGGCTGATCCTTGCAGGTGTTGATGGCTCAGGATGCTTCGAGCACGCGAAGGATCTCCGGCCACGCACGGCGGAACCTGCTCGCACCAATTTCCTTGTTCCCGGTACAAGACACCCTTGGGGCTGGTGTCATGGGACAACACCGCTTCGGACTTCGTCCCGGTGGGGATCGGCCGCATGACTCGGAGGCATCCGTGGCTGATGACAAGGACGCGACCGCCCGTCCAGTGACGATTGATACGTCCCTACTCGGAACGTGGACGCTGGACAAGAAGTGGTTCACGCCGCTCAAACCCAAGATCCGGCTCGACCCGGGCACCCTCGTCCCGAGCAAGCAGTTCCTCACCGTGCCCGAGGCCGACGCACGTGGCTTGCTGCGGAACACCCAGCGGCTCGTCGCCGACCTGCCTGTCGAGGCACCTCCCCGGGTGGTCTGGCACCAAAGCGGCTCCGAACTCTACGTGGACCTGTCCCGCACCAGCCTCAACTGCAAGGTCGGGCTGGTGACGATCGGTCTGACCGTCTCGTGTGACCAACTCGATCGGCCGACCGTGATCCCCGTCCCGATCGCCGTCGGCACCGCTGACCAACCCACCGGTCTGGTCATGTCGAGCTTCAGCGCCCTCGACGGCCCCGGCATCGTCGTCTCGCAGTGGACGGATGCGCTCACCGCCTTCGCCTGGGAGACCCTCGTCGAGCTCGCGCGGCGACTCTGCGCGGACCTGGGCCGGGACAAGGCCGGACACGCTCTCGTCCCCGGCGCCATCGGGTCGGGGTCGCAGGTCCTCCTCGTCCAACCGATGGCCCGCTTCAACCTCTCGCGACTCGCGAGGTGATCGGAGATGAGGCGTCATGCCGCTCGATGAGACGCAGCTCGACTCCTTCGGATCACTCGCTCGAGCGATGGGCATCACCACCGCAACGGGGACCAACTCGAAATGGTTCGCCGACCCGATGGGTGGGTCGATCGAGAACCCGAACGGGCTGGGGACGATCCTGTTCGATGACGCCCAGCGCACCGGGCTGACCGACTTCGTCGATGAGGTCCTCGGGCCCCCGGAGGGACGCACCGAGGGCCAGGCCCGCTGGGTCCCGCTCTTCCACGAAGCCGATCCGGATGTGACGATTCATGCCGTG
Organism: Dermatophilaceae bacterium; assembly: GCA_039924465.1. Taxonomy (GTDB): domain Bacteria; phylum Actinomycetota; class Actinomycetes; order Actinomycetales; family Dermatophilaceae; genus JAKDLQ01. Next base: position 1,979 of record JBDTAU010000365.1, on the reverse strand, counting down.
CTCGAGCCCGTCCCCGGCGCCGTCAACGTGGGGATCGGTCTCGACTTCGCCACCGGCGACACCGCGCCGCTGGCACGCATCCGATTGCACGTGCCCATCTTTCGGCTGCCACGTGCCGGTGCGCCGTTCCCCGCCCACGTCTCCGACCTGCCCGCCTGGCTGTTGCTCGGCAACGTCGGCGGCCGGATCTCGATCGGCTGCGAGGCGGTCTTCACTGACGAGGCACCCACCCCCGGTGCGGCATTCCTGCGCGGGGCGAACGTGCAGGTCGGCATCCCGACCAACCCGGGCGACAGCCTTGCGTTCAGTCTTGACCTGACCGACCTGCAACTGCCCGGGGCGACCGCACCGACGACCCGAAGCCTCAGCACCGACCAGCTCGACGACCTCGGCTCGGAGGTGCTCGAGTTCATCGTCGGGCTGATCCAGGCCCAGATCGAGGCGCTGGCGCTCGACAACCCCGCCTTCGCCAAGGTCCGTGGGCTCGCTGGAATGCTCGGACTGCGGGAGGTGCCGGGACTGCCGGCGCTGCCGCTGGCCGACCTGGCGACCCGTGGCGCCGATGGGTTCGTCACCTGGATCGAGTCGATCCTCACGGACGAGGCGAAGCTCGGGCTGTGGCTCGGGCAACTCGTCGACCTCGTCGGCGGCACTGCGAACCCGTCCCTCGGTGCGGTCGAGTTCAGCATCGACGCCGTCGAGCTCACGCTCGGGCTGAGGGTCACCCCCGGCACCGGGGGGCATCCCGTGCTCGTGCCGTGGGTGAGCCTCGGCTATGACACCCGTGCCGGCGCGAAGGTTGCTGCGAGCCTTGACCTGTTGAAGTTCGACACCGCCTCCGGAAGCTGCTCCGCCATCCCCTCGTTGCGTGCCGAGGCGCTCTTCGGGGACCAGGCCGCTGGCACCGCCCTGCTGACTGGGGCCACTGCGCTCGGCGGCATCCGGCTCGGGGTCGGGCTCGAAAACGCCTCAGTCCCACGGTTCCTGCTCACTGCTCACCACGTCACGATCGCCGGGCACACCCATGATGTGCTCGACCTCTCTTCGCCGGATGCCGCCCTGGACGCGGTCGACGATGTCGTCAGCACCGCGCTCGGCGATGCGTTGCACCAGCTCGGGGCGGCCGGTGATCTGCTCGTGGACCTCCTCGGCGTCGAGTCCATCGCCATCACCGACCTCGTCGCCAACCCGCTCGCCGCGCTACGCGCCCACTACGCGACGCTCCTCGGCAGAGCGCCCGACGCGGCCGCTCTCTGGGGGCACCTGCGCAGCCTCCTCACCGGGGTGCCGGATACGCCGGTAGCCGGCGATGGGTCGATCGAGTCCCCTTGGCGGATCGAGCTCTTCGACGCCGTCGGGATGGACGTCTCGTATGCCGCTGACGTCCTTCGAGTCGCTCTCGGCGTCGACCTGTCGGTGCCGGTGGGCCAGGACTACACGGCTCGGATGACCGCGGCGGTGACGTTGCTGCGGGCAGATCTGGCCGCCGGGCAGGTAGCCCTCGCCGAGGAGGTGCTGGCCCGGCTGACACTGGGGCCGGGCACCGGCACCACGGCTCGCCTCGACCTGAGGATCGGTGAGGTGGTCTTCGACCGGGTCGGGATCGGGGTCCGGTGGAGCGCTGCGACCCGGTTCCGGGTCGAGACGATCGGCGACCGGCGGGGGATCGCAGTCGACGACACGGCGTTCGGGCTTGGCTCAGGGTCGACGGGCAACGTGATCAGTTTGGCACTACCCACGTGGTCCGCGACCGGTGAGCTGGTGTGGGAGCCGGACTGGGACGACCTGGAGGTGCTGCTGTCCGGCCTCCTCTCCTCGATCGACTCGCCCGCCGTCCGCATCCCGTTGGACCTGCTCGGGTGGATCGGCACCGGGGCACACCTCGGTCTCTCGGACCTCGTCGCTGATCCGGTCGCGGCGGTCGAGGCCTGGCTGACTGGGCTCACCCTGGACTGCGGTCACCTTGCCCTGGTGCTGCG
>JBDTAU010000364.1:0-5196 GCA_039924465.1 Dermatophilaceae bacterium | reverse complement strand
CGAGCCGCTGGGCGCGCTCGGCGAGAGATGCCAGCCCGGATCCGCTGCCCGTGCTGCTACCCAGGTCGCTGCGTTCCCGGCGCGGCCCGAGGTCGAGCACGGCCACGGCGAATCCCGACGCTGCCTGGTCGATCGTGATCTGCACGGTGTCCGCGAGGGAGTGACGCAGCACGTTGGTCGTGGCCTCACGGACCATCATCCCGGCGAGATGCGCTGCGTCACCGTCGATCTGCTCGACCGGACCGGTGACCTCCGTGCGGATTCCCGCCGCACCGAGGATCCGCGCAGTGTTGGCGACCTCCTGGGCGAACCTGGCCTTGCGATAGCCGTGGGCGATCGCGCGGGTCTGCCCTAGCGTGTCCTGCGCAGCGTCCCGGATCTCCTTGAACGTGGCGACCGCCTCCTCGATGGCCTCGGCTCCGTTGACCCTCAACGTGGTCGCGCCCACGTCTGCGCGCAGCATGATGACTTGCAGTTCATGACCCTGCAGGTCATGGAGCTCGCCCGCAAAGCGCAGCCGTTCCTCCATCCGGGTCCACGCGACTAGTGACTCCCGCGCTGTCGACAGTTCGGTGACCACTCGGTGCCACCAGACCTGACCGACCTGAACGGTCAGCACGAGCGCACTGACCACGGTCACCGCCAGCGCAGTGGTGCCGCCGGTGACGTCGGCGCGAGTCGAGTTGCGGCTCGCCCACTCACCAACGGCAGCCGTCGCTATGGCCAGCGCAAGGACGAGACCGACAGCGCGGTGACTCCACCGGGGCATCTCGCGGTCCCAGCGGGTCACCGCGAGGGTGAGTACCCCGAGCGCCGCAGCAGCGGGCACGGCCCACAAGTACGCGGGCCGACCAGCGCTGAGCCCGTACACCTCGATGCCGATACCGACCACCACACCGGAAGCCAGCGCCGGCACCCTGACGAAAACCGGAGGCAGCCGTAGCCAGGTGAGCGCGCCGACCGGCCAAGCATCGCTGCCGGCCAGCCAACTGATCTGCTGCACGGCGATGAGGACGACGCCAAGTGCAACCGCCAGCCAAACCCACGTCGCGGTCGGGTGATCGATGAGACCAAGCACCGTGGCGATCATGGTGGGGGCGGCCAGCGACAGGGCCGTGTATGTCGAGAACACACGCCGAGCCGCGGCAGACTGATTCGCCCCCGCGTCGCTCACCCCAGACATGCTACTGACCGACTACCGGGACCTCGACCCGTGGGCGACAGGCGGCTATCCCCGTCATCGGATCAGACCCGCTCGATATCGATCCGGCCGCAGGCCTCGCCCGACACCCAATGACGGGGCGAACCACGTCAGGATGGGGTCATGACGACAGCAGCCTGTTGCAGCATCATCCCGCCCTACCTGCTCGAGGCGCTGATGCGTAGCCCCGAGCCTGCCGTCGCGGGTCCAGCGGAGACGGCGTTGCGGCACGACACCGAGCTGCGCGCGTCGCGGCGCAACCTGCCGGGTGCTCGCCGCGCGACCCGACCCGCGCCGGCCCCGGAGGAAGCGACCACCCGACGGGGGTCGGGCACCCCGGGTGCCGTGAGCAGCAGGCATGCGCAGGCCCCGACGGCGGGTGGGCCGGCGCCGCAGCGGACGATCTCGGATGCGGGTGGCGCCACCATCACCCCCGGCGAGCAGGTGCGCAGCGAGGGATCCCCGGCCGTCGATGACCCGGCCACGAACGAGGCCTACGACGGGCTGGGCGCGACGTGGGAGCTCTACTGGAGCGCCTACGGCCGGGACTCGCTGGATGGCAAAGGAATGCCGCTGCTCGCCACCGTCCACTACGGGACCAACTACGACAACGCCTTCTGGAACGGAAGCCAGATGGTGTTCGGCGACGGTGACGGTATCGTCTTCCTGCGCTTCACCAAGAGCCTCGATGTCATCGGGCACGAGTTGACGCACGGGGTCACCGAGCACACGGCGGGGCTGCTCTACTCAGGCCAGTCCGGGGCCCTCAACGAGTCGCTCTCCGATGTCTTCGGGGTCCTGGTCAAGCAACGAGCCCTGGGCCAGTCGGCCGCGAGCGCCGACTGGCTGGTCGGGGCCGAGTTGCTCGCCCCAGGGGTCAAGGGGCGGGCTCTGCGCGACATGCACCACCCCGGGACTGCTTATGACGACCCACGTCTCGGCAAGGATCCCCAGCCGGCGCACATGGATGACTACGTCGTCACCCGCGATGACAACGGTGGGGTGCACCTCAACTCCGGCATCCCCAACCGCGCCTTCGTCCTCGCGGCGCTCGCGATCGGTGGCAACGCCTGGGAGAGTGCGGGACAGATCTGGTATGCCGTCCTCGACGGTCCCGGGATCAAGGCGGACTGCGACTTCGCGACCTTTGCCGACCTGACCGCTGCAGTGGCCGCCGATCGACACGGTGACGGATCGAGCGAGCACACGGCGGTCCGGCAGGCTTGGGTGGATGTGGGAGTGTTGCCCGACGCCACTGCCGGTGCGCCGAACTCGTCGGAGCACCCGGCGGGTGTCCAGGTCCCGGCCTCGCCGGAGGACGCAGTCGATCCGCAGGGCTCGGCCCAGCCGGAAGGCCCAGCTCACTCAGCGGAGGCGCCGACTGGCCCGGCCCCCGGAGACGTGCCACCGCTCGATGCGCAGGTGATGCTGCGACGTACCGGTGGCTTCGCCGGCCTGGTCCGGGAGCGGCATCTGGCCCTGCACGAGCTTGCTGATCGGGACATCCGTGACTGGCAGAGCCTGCTCGCGGCGCGGACCCTGCAGCGCCTGGCCCAGCAGGCGAAGGACGAGCAGCCTGCCCCGGACACCTTCTGCTACTCGGTGGTCTGCGACCAGGTCGATGTCGATGTCACGGTTGCCGAACCGCACCTGCCCGAGGCCATCCAGTCCCTCTTCGAGCGAACCCTCGCTTCAGACTGACGGGGCTAGGGCCGGGACTCCCTGGCGAGCAGCGCGGCCACGGTCTGGGGGTCGCGGGCGATCGTGGTGGTTCCATCCGTGGCAGTGATGATGGGTCGCTGGATCGTCAGCGGGTTGGCCACCATCGCCTCGATCCACTCCTGACGGTGCGTGGGCTCCCGTGGAAGGTCGATCCCGGCCTCCGCGGTCTCCTTCGTCCGGGCGATGTCCCAGGGCTCGAGGCCCATCCGGTGGAGGACATCAGCAAGCTCGGCGCTCGACGGCGGCTGGTCGAGATAGCGGCGCTCGACGTAGCTGACACCGGCCGCATCGAGGTCGGCCTTGGCGCTGCGGCACTTCGAGCAGTCGGGGTTGATCCAGATCTCGAGGGGCATCAGGTGACCTCCAGTTTCCGCTCTGTCGGGGACGGCGATCATCGTCTCACCCGGGTCTACGCCCCGGCCCGGGCCAGCCACCAGGAGAACGGGCGTGCCGTCGCCGTAGGGGGCCTGAGGGGCCACGTCGTGATCCTCCCCCCGGATCAGGGCCTTTTCACCCCGGAAAATGCCCATCTCGGGCCTTTCAAGGCGTGTTCGGGGGGCCCTGACAGGTAGGATGAGGGGGTTAACGGCTCGGCCATTGCGTCGAGCCGTCGCAGCGCCACCGACCTGATCGCCGGTTGTGTGCACCACCATCGAGGAGAGACGTGTCCGAGGCCGACCAGATGCCTGAGCAGAGCAACACCACCGCAGACCCGGACAGCGCACCCGCTCTTCCTCCCTCGACCCCGCCCGTGCCGACCCCGCCCGGACCGGCCGCCCCAGTCGACACGGCACTGGCCAGCTGGGAGCAGAGCCACGTCGGGCTGCGCCACCCGCACCCCGCGGAGAAGCCCAACGGGGTCGAGTACGACGCCAGCTCGATCACCGTGCTCGAGGGGCTCGAGGCCGTGCGCAAGCGGCCCGGCATGTACATCGGCTCGACCGGTGAGCGAGGCCTGCACCACCTGGTCTCCGAGATCGTTGACAACTCGGTCGATGAGTCCCTCGCCGGCTACGCCGACACCATCGACGTCACCCTGCTCGCCGACGGTGGCGTCCGGGTGCGCGACAACGGCCGCGGAATCCCCACCGACATCCACGCCGTGGAGAAGATCAGCGCGGTCGAGCTCGTCCTGACCCAGCTGCACGCCGGGGGCAAGTTCGGTGGCGGCGGCTACAAGGTCTCCGGTGGCCTGCACGGGGTCGGCAGCTCCGTCGTCAACGCCTTGTCGACCACGCTCAAGGTCGCGGTCCGGCAAAAGGGCCACGTCTTCCGGATGAGCTTCAGCAGCGGCGTGCCCGACGGCCCCCTGCAGAAGATGGAGGAGACCGAGGAGACCGGCACGACGATCACCTTCTGGGCCAACGCCGACATCTTCGAGACGACGCACTACGACTTCGAGACGCTCCGGGCGCGGCTCCAGCAGATGGCCTTCCTCAACAAGGGCCTGACGATCAACCTCACCGACGAGCGGGTCACGGTCGACGAGGACGATGAGGACCTCGACGACCTCGGGGAGGACCTCGAGGAGGTGCAGCAGGACGACGATGACGGCGAGAGCACCGGAGTCGCCAAGACGGTCACCGCCATGCGGGTCTCCTACCGCTACGACAACGGCCTGATCGACTACGTCAACCACCTCAACAGCTCCAAGCGGACCGAGCCGGTTCACCCCGACGTCATCTACATCGAGGTCGAGGACAAGGACCGCGCGCTCAGCCTGGAGCTGGCGATGCAGTGGACCACCGCCTACAGCGAGTCCGTGCACACCTACGCCAACACGATCAACACCCACGAGGGCGGCACCCACGAGGAGGGCTTCCGCGCGGCGATGACCAAGCTCGTCAACGACTTCGCGCGCAAGCAGAACCTCCTCAAGGACAAGGAGGACAACCTCACCGGTGATGATGTCCGCGAGGGCCTGACCGCAGTCATCTCCGTCAAGCTCGGCGAGCCGCAGTTCGAGGGCCAGACCAAGACCAAGCTCGGCAACTCCGAGGTCAAGGGCTTCGTGCAGCGGGCCATGACCGACGCGTTCGGGCACTGGCTCGAGGCGCACCCCAACGAGGGCAAGGACATCGTCCGCAAGTCGGTCCAGGCGGCTGCCGCCCGGATGGCGGCCCGCAAGGCCCGCGAGGCCACCCGCCGCAAGGGCCTGCTCGAGTCCGGCGGCCTGCCGGGCAAGCTCAAGGACTGCCAGTCCAAGGACCCGAGCATCTCCGAGGTGTTCATCGTCGAGGGCGACTCGGCCGGCGGCTCGGCCACTCAGGCGC
>JBDTAU010000363.1:0-3966 GCA_039924465.1 Dermatophilaceae bacterium | reverse complement strand
ATCTCCTCGAGGAGCTCCGGCGCCGTGGTCGCGTTGACCAATCCAGTCGTGATCGTGATGTTGTTGATCCAGTCACGCTCGATGGGGAACGAGACCGACTCGCCGTGCACGCCGACGTTGGCCACGTGCCCACCGGGCCGGATGCAGTCGACTGACGTCGCGAAGGTCGCGGGGATGCCGACCGCCTCGATGGCCACGTCGACACCCAGCCCATCGGCGCTGAAGGCCTTGAGGGTGGCCACCAGGTCCTCGGTGTCGTTGATGTTCACGGTGTCGGTGGCGCCGAACTCTCGCGACTGCTCCAGCCGGAACGCGTTGCCGTCGACCGCGATGACCTTCGCTGCGCCCTTGGATCCGGCCGTCATGATCGAGGCCAGTCCGACCGGACCCGCTCCGATGACAGCGACGACGTCACCTTCTCGGACTGCGCCGTAGAGCACGCCGATCTCGTAGCCGGTCGGCAGGATGTCGCTGAGCATCACGCCCTGCTCCGCACTCACTCCGTCGGGCAGTGGGATGAGGCCGTTGTCGGCGAACGGGACCCGCACGTACTCCGCCTGGGTGCCGTCGATGAGGTGGCCGAAGATCCAGCCGATGCCGCCGACCGTCTGGCAGTGGGAGGTCAGGCCCTGCTTGCAGTAGTCGCACTCCATGCACTTGCTGACGCAGGAGATGATGACGCGGTCCCCGACCTCGACGGAGGTGCAGGCGGACCCGACCTCCGTGACGACGCCGACCCCCTCGTGCCCGAGGATCCGGCCCTCCGTGACGGCCGGCACGTCGCCCTTGAGGATGTGCAGGTCGGTGCCACAGATGGTCGTCGTCTCGACCTTGACGATCGCGTCGGTCGGCTCCATGAGCTCGGGCTTCGGGACGTCCTCCCAGGACTTCTTGCCCGGACCGTGATACACCATTGCCTTCATGCGGATCTCTCCTCAATCCCGTTGCACTGCAACGACCCCCGTAAACTCGGCGCGGCGCCCGTTGCGCGGTGCACTCGTCAGGGACACTCGTGACGCTAGCCGAGAAAGGCCCCCGCGGACCGCACCTGTGAGGCAACCGACCCAGGTCCCGGGACCAAGGTCCCGGGCAGTCCACCGAGCCCCCCGTCCGGCACCCCGCTTGCGGTCTCTGAGGCGCGACCAGCCCAGCGCGACTACCGTGAAGATATGTCCGACCGTCTCAACCTCACAGAACACTTCCGCGCCCTGCACGTCCCGGGGACCCCACTGCTCATCCCCAACCCCTGGGACGTGGGGTCGGCCCGGATGCTGCAGGCCCTCGGCTTCCAGGCCCTCGCGACGACGAGCGGCGGATTCGCCGGCTCGCTGGGACACCTCGACGGGACCGCCACTCGCGACCAGGCGCTGGCCCACGCCTCCCAACTCGTTGACGCCGTCGACATTCCCATCTCGGCCGACCTCGAGAGCTGCTTCGGCACAGACTCCTCCGGTGTCGCCGAGACGGTGCGCCTCGCCGCGGCGACGGGGCTGGCCGGGTGCTCCATCGAGGACTACGACCGGGACCGCGGGCAGATGTATGCCGTTGGGCTGGCTGCCGAGCGGGTCGCCGCCGCCGCGGAGGCGGCGCACTCCGGCCCGAGGCAACTCGTGCTCACCGCCCGGGCCGACAACGGATTCCACGGCATTGACGACCTCGATGACACGATCGCCCGGTTGCGAGCCTTCGAGGCAGCGGGCGCTGACGTGCTCTATGCGCCGATGGTGTCGCGCCTGGATGACCTGCGCCGGATCCGCGACGCCGTGTCCCTGCCGCTCAACGTCCTGGCTCGTCCAGACGCCCCGACGGTGGCCGAGCTGGCCAGTGTCGGCGTCGCCCGGATCTCGGTGGGGTCGGGGTTCTTTCTCGCGGCCATGGGTGAGCTCGTGACTGCGGCCAACGAGCTCCTCGGGCAAGGCACCTACAACTTCTTGCAGACGGCCGCCATCGCGCGCGATGTGACGTCCCGCGCCTTCAGCTGACAGGTCGGTGATCGCCAGCACCTTCTGGTGATCGCCAGCACCTTCTGGTGATCGCCACCGCCCTGCGGGGCATTCCCCGGCTGCCCAGAATGCGGAGGGGGCACGCACGCGAGGAGGATGGATTCGTGACTGTGGTCTTGGCGGTGCTCGGTGCCGCGCTCGTGGGACTCGCGTGGCTCAGCGTGCTGGCTGGTCTCGTCGTCCCCCGGCGCACCCGAGACCCGCTGACTCGAGGCGTCACCCTGACGGTCGACTGGGCATTTCGACTCGTGACGAGTCGGATCCACAGGTATCGGGCGCGCGATCGCGTGCTCGCTGGCGAGGCCGCGGTGATTCTGCTGGCACAACTCGTCGTGTGGCTCGGCTTCTTCTATCTCGGTTTCGCCCTGCTGATCCACGGCGTCGGTGGGCGCGGCATCGGCAACGCCTTCGCCCAGGCCGGCTCCTCCCTCTTCACGCTCGGGTATGCCGGCCCGGACACCGCCTCACTCAGTTTCATCGACTATCTCGCAGCAGCGACCGGCCTCATCGTGGTGGCCCTGCAGATCGGCTACCTGCCGACGCTGTACAGCGCGTTCAACCGGCGCGAGACGGAGGTCACCCTCCTGTCCAGCCGGGCCGGCACGCCGGCCTGGGGCCCGGAGATCCTGGCCCGGACCCGCTTCGGTGTCGGTGAGGCCGATGCCGGTGCCTTAATGGACCAGTTCTATCTCGACTGGGAACGCTGGGCCGCAGACGTGAGTGAGAGCCACTCGAACTACCCGGTGCTGATGCGCTTCCGCTCCCCCGCCAAGTACTCCTCGTGGGTCGTGGCCCTCGTCGCGGTGATGGACTCAGCGGCACTGTGGCTTGCGCTGTCGCCGAGCCGCGCACCGATGCACGAGGCGCGGCTCTGCCTCAGGATGGGCTTCACCGCGCTCCAGGAGATCGCTGGAACCGTGGGTATCCCCGTCAATCGCAATCCCGACCCCGACGAGGAGCTCCTGCTGACCTATGCGGACTATCTGGTCGGGATTGAGCGGATCAAGTCGACGACGTTCGTGATGGATCGAAGCCCTGAGGAGGCGTGGCCAGACTTCCGCGGCTGGCGGGTGAACTATGAGGCGGCGGCCTATGCCCTCGCCAGGCGCCTTGACGTCGTGCCCGCCCCCTGGACCGGGGCACGGCGGACCGGTGACACGACCGTGGCGCCGCATCGCCCGCCCAATCGGCACCCGACGCCCTACGTGCCGCCGCCCACGGAGTGAGGACAACGGTGGCTGCTGGCCCTGCTGGACCGGCGCTCTCCACAGGTCCCGCGGCTCGGCGGCTCGGCGGCTCTGCGGCTCTGCGGCTCGGCGGCTCTGCGGCTCTGCTCGCTCTGGCGGTCCCGTGGGCTCTGCTCGCCTCTGGTGGGTCCTGCTGGCCCTGTCTGACCTGGCCTGGACGTGCCTTGGTCCCCGCTCGGGGGTGTGGGGCGGGGCAGTTAGGAGTGTCCGGTGGGTGGGTGCCAGATCACTTCGAACGGGGTGACGGTCGCGGTCAGTTGCAGGGTGTGGACCAGGGTGTGGTGTCGCCCGCACAGCAGGGCAGCGTTGTCCAGGTCGGTGGGCCCGCCATGGGCCCAATGCTGCACGTGGTGCGCCTCGCACCACTGAGCCGGGATGGCGCACCCGGGGTAGGTACAGCCCCGGTCCCGCACGTTCAGGGCCCGGCGTTGGGCCGGGCTGAAGTAGCGCGTGGTCGAGCCCAGGTCCAACAGCTGGGACGGCGCGCCCAGGACCACCGGCAAGATCCCGGCCTCGCAGGCCAGGCGCCGGATGGTGGCCGCGGACAACACCTCGCCGGTGTCGGTGACCCCGGACCCGCCCAGGCCACGCAGCTGCTCGAACAACGCCTCGTAACTGATCGTGATGACCAGGGTGGTACGCGGGCTGCGAGTCACCCCCTCCGGGGCCGCGACCGCGCGCCCGATCAGCTCCAACAGCGCATCCGCACGTCGGGT
>JBDTAU010000362.1:0-2969 GCA_039924465.1 Dermatophilaceae bacterium | reverse complement strand
CAGGTAGGTGACCCCGTGATTGACGATGGCATCGAGGGCGGCGTCGGGGTCGAACGGCGGCCCCGACAACACGAGCGTGCCGCCGACGCCGAGCACCGGCATGGCCAGGGTGTTGAGCGCGGTGGTGTGAAAGAGCGGCAGCACGACGAGCATGACCGGGGCCTGCTCCCCGTAGGACTGCCGGGTGGCGAGCGAGTTGCTGAGCAGGGCGATCTGCAGCGCGACGTGACTGACGAGGACGCCCTTGGGTCGTGAGGTCGTCCCCGAGGTGTAGATGCACTGCACCGCGTCCCGATCCTCGATCAGGACGCCCACCCGCGTGCCGTCACCGGCAGCGGCAGCGGCCAACTCCTGCCACGAGTGATAGGAGTGCCCACCCGTCCGTGCCGGCGCGTCGCCGGAGACGATGATGGTGTCGATGAGTTCCGGTCCGTCAAGGACCTTGTCGAGGAGGGGAAGCAGCTGGGCGTCGACCACGACGGCGCGGCTGCCAGCGTCTTCGAGGATCCAGCGCTGGTCGTCGGGGGCCAGGACGTAGTTGACCGGCATCGCCACGAGCCCGGCCTTCGCGCAGGCGTAGTAGGTCGCGAGGAATCGCCACGAGTTGCCCATCATGATGGTCAGCGGCGTCTGAGGGGCGAGACCGAGGTCGAGCAACGAACGGGCGAGACGCTCGGCCGCGTCGTCGAGTTGCCGATAGGTGATGTCGTCGGCGCCGTCCACGACCGCCACCCGGACCGGGAAGAGGGCTGCAGCCCGGCTCAAGGCGTCACCGATGTTGACTCGGGTCGCGAGGTTGTACTCGAGGGGATCGGTCTGCGAAAGGTCGGGCTTCATGGCATCTCCGGGGGTGCGCTGCGCTGCGCGGTAGCTGGATCGGACGGCCCGAGGGTATCTGGCCGGCTCAACAAAAAGCAAGCATGCTTGCTTGTTTAGGAATGCCGGACCGGTCGAATTGTGCCGATCCGCACCGAGGTGCGCGGGGCGAGGCTAGCCTGCACAGAGAGGGGAGCTCCCGCGCCGTCTGTCGGCCGTGGGAGGACGCTGCAGCGTTCGCGGAGGCGATCAAGATGAGCAAGCCCGTCATCCTGACGGTGGACGATGACCCGATGGTGTCCCTCGCGATCTCCCGAGACCTGGGCGCTCGCTATGCGGCTGACTACCGGATGGTGCGGGCGACATCAGGGGCGGAGGCGCTCGCTGTACTCGAAAAACTGTCGCTGCGTGGTCAGGCGGTCGCGCTCATCGTCTCGGACCAGCGGATGCCGGGGATGACTGGCATCGAGATGCTCGGGCAGTCACATCTGCATGCGTCCGGGGCCAAGCAGTTGCTGCTCACGGCGTATGCCGACACCGACGTCGCGATCCAGGCGATCAACGAGATCGGCCTGGACTACTACCTGCTCAAGCCGTGGGACCCTCCGGAGGAGCGGCTGTATCCCGTCATCGACGACCTTCTCGGCGACTGGGTGCGGGAGCACCCGGACCACACGTCGGAGGTGCGGGTGGTCGGACACCGGTGGTCGGACCGTAGCCACGAGGTCAAGACCTTCCTCTCCCGAAACCATGTGCCCTACCGGTGGTACGACGTCGAACGAGACGACGAGGGAGGGAGACTGCGGGATCTCGCCGGCGCCACCCCGGAGGACCTGCCGCTCGTCCTGGTGCCGGACGGCGACACCATGCGCTCGCCGGCGACGCTCGTGCTGGCTGGTGCGCTGGGGCTGCGGACCAAGGCCGAGCAACCGCTCTATGACCTCTGCATCGTCGGCGGCGGCCCGGCCGGACTCGCCGCGGCGGTCTATGCCGCTTCAGAAGGCCTCAGCACCGTGGTCGTCGAGCGTGAGGCTCCGGGTGGCCAGGCTGGCCAGAGCGCGTCGATCGAGAACTACCTCGGCTTCCCCAAGGGTCTCAGCGGATCGGACCTCACCCAGCGAGCGGTGGCGCAGGTCACGCGCTTTGGCGCCGAGATGGTGTTGGCCCAGTCCGTCGTCGCCTTTGAGCCGCGCGGTCCGGTCCGTGCGGTGCGCTTCGCTGATGGTGGCGAGATCGAGGCGCGGGCCCTGGTGGTGGCTTCGGGAGTGTCCTACCGGCGACTCGAGGCGGTCGGTCTCGACGACCTGACGGGCCGGGGCGTCTACTACGGCGCGAGCGCCAGCGATGCTAGCCAGTGCGAAGGCGACGAGGTCTACATCGTCGGGGCGGCGAACTCAGCGGGGCAGGCAGCCCTCAACCTCGCACGCTACGCGAAACGAGTCGTCCTCGTCGTGCGGGGCGCGACTTTGACGACCTCGATGTCCAGCTATCTGGTCGAGCGCATCGTGACCCATCCCGGGATCGAGGTGCGCTATCGCAGTGAGGTGGTTGCCTGTCACGGTGAGGGGCACCTCGAGAGCCTCGGCGTGCTGGACCGCGACACGGGGACCACCACCGACGTGCTGGCCAATTGGCTGTTCATCTTCATCGGGGCGTCCCCGAGGACGGACTGGCTGGGTCCGGACCTGGCTCGGGACGAGCACGGTTTCATCGTGACCGGCCACGATCTGTTGGCTCCGGCGTATGCGCCGTGCTGGACCGAGCCGCGGGCTCCCTTCACCCTCGAATCGAGCATCTCCGGCGTCTTCGCCGCCGGCGACGTCCGGCTCGATTCGATGAAGCGCGTCGCGTCAGCCGTCGGCGAGGGCGCCATGGCCGTTTACCTCGTGCACCGCTATCTGGCGCTGATGTGATGGACGCTGAGGAACTGCGCGCCATCTCGCTCTTCGCGGGACTGAGCGAGGACCAGCTGGCGGCGTTGGTCAGCGTGGGTGACGTGGTGTCGGTTGAGGTCGGGGTGGAGCCCTTCCTCGAGGGCGACCAGGCGGACTTCTGGTGGGTTCTCCTCGAGGGTGCCCTCGACCTGGTGCGGCATGTCGGCCGAGAGGACGCGGTGGTCGGACGCATGGACGCGCCGGGGCGGTGGGCCGGCG
>JBDTAU010000361.1:0-2712 GCA_039924465.1 Dermatophilaceae bacterium | reverse complement strand
CTGGCTGCGCGAGGGCAAACTCGTGGCGGGGATGAACGTCAACATCAAGGGCGTGCCCGACACCATCGCCGCCCTCGTCGCGTCCGGGCGCACGCTCGACCCGGCCGCGCTGGCCGACCCGGACGTGGACCTGGCGAGCCTGCTGCCAACGACGTAGGCCGGCTGGTGTCCCCGTGGGCATCGTTGTACGTTCGAAAGTGAGCACGGCGAGTCGCTGGCTCTCCGCATGCCGAGGACGAGGCGGAAGATCATGAGCCGAACCGCACGACGCAGCCGCCCCGCTGGTCAGTCCCCCGCACCAGACACGCCGCGGGTGCTCATCGTGGGAGGCGGCTTCGCTGCGTTCCACTGTGCCCGCGAGCTGGAGAGGCTGCTCGACCCGGACGAGGCTCAGGTGACGCTGGCCAGCCCGAACGACTACATGCTCTACAGCCCGCTGCTGCCGCACGTCGCGGCCGGCACCCTCAACCCCACCGACATCGCCGTGCCGCTGCGTCGGACCCTGCACCGGACGTTGCGGGCCCCGTGCTCGATCATCGGGGTCGACCTGGAGCGCAAGGTCTGTGTGGCCCACCCGGTGATCGGCAAGGACCACCTCGTGCCGTGGGACCGCTTGGCGCTGTGCCCGGGCTCGGTGACCCGGACGTTCTCGATCCCCGGATTGATCGACCACGGCCGCGGCATGAAGACGCTGGCGGAGGCGAGGGGGCTGCGCGACCACGTGCTGGCCCAGCTCGAACTGGGCAACACCGTCAGCGACCCGGCGGAACGCGCCTCACACTGCACGTTCGTCGTCGTCGGGGCCGGCTACGCGGGAGCGGAGACGGCGGCGTTGCTCCAGTCCTTCACTCGGCGAGCGCTGAGCCGGTTCATCAACCTGCGGCCCCACGACCTGCACTGGATGCTGGTCGACGTCGCCAAGAGCGTGCTCCCAGAGCTGGGAGAGGAGCTCGGCGCGACCGCCCTGGGCATGTTGCACAAGCAGGGTATCGACGTCCGGCTCGGGGTCAGCGTCGAGAAGGTCGAGCAGACCGTGGTGCACCTGTCGGACGGCGACAGCCCGGGTTGCCGCACCTTGGTCTGGACCGCCGGGGTCACCGCCAGCCCACTGCTGGCCACCCTCGGTCTGGAGACCGGTCGGTCCGGTCGTCTGGTGGTCACCCCCACGTTGCAGACCCCGGAGCACCCGGATGTGTTCGCAGCCGGAGACGCCGCGGCCGTCCCCGATCTGACCCAGGAGCCGGGCGCGATCACCCCGCCGACCGCCCAGCACGCACAGCGGCAGGGAGTGACCCTGGCCCGCAACATCGCCCACTCGCTGCGCGGCGAACCTTGCGAGGACTACCGCCACCACAACCTCGGCCTGGTCGTCGACCTCGGTGGCACCCGATCGGTTGCCAAGCCCTTGGGCCTCAACCTGCACGGGCTGCCGGCCCAGGTCGTCTCTCGCGGCTACCACCTCAGTGCGCTGCCCTCGATGCGCGCCCGCAGCAAGGCCGCGGCGAGTTGGGTGACGCACGCAGCCCTCGGTGAGGACTACGTCCGCGTCGGAGACGACGCCGGCACCGGCACCCTCGGGGAGTTGCGGGCCGAGGCCAGATACCTCTCGGCCGATGAGGCACGGGCACTCGCCGATGAGCTGACCGACTCCCCCGGCTGACCGGATCCACCATGATTGGCAAAACTCCTCATTGCCTCCAAGCACTTTCGGCCTAGACTGCCTGTTATGGGCCGATCACAGTCCCACCCCACCGGGCCAGCTGCCTCGACAGCCGGCGAGATCATGTCTGCCCCAGTGCACACCGTCCCGCCGGATGCCTCGGTGGGAAACATCGCGGAGCTGTTGCGCTCCAAGGGGATCAGCGGGGTCCCGGTCATCGACGCTGCCGGAGCGCTGCTCGGGCTGGTCAGTGAGTTCGACCTGCTGGCCAAGACCGGATCCACTGCCGCCGACGTGATGACGACGAACGTCATCAGTGTCAGTGCCGGCACCCCCATCGCCGATGTGCGGCACCTGCTCGTCGACCGGCACATCCGCCGGGTGCCCGTGGTCGTCCACGGGGAGTTGGTCGGGATCGTCAGCCGCGGGGACGTCGTGGCCCTGCTCGCGACCGAGTGGGTCTGCCAGGTCTGCGGCGAGGCCGTCCGTGGCGACCATCCACCAGAGATGTGCCCGCGCTGCCATGCCGGCAGCGACCGCTTCGTCCTCGAGGAGCAGTCACCCGGATTCTGAAGCTCAACAGCTCGCGACACGCAGCAATGCCACGCCGGAGCACGGACAGGAGAGGCGATGCCTGGTAGCACCGATAGCCCGACGACGGGAACGGAGGAGGCGGCTGGCGACGCGACTCCGGAGACCCTGACGGACTACTACCGCCAGATGGTCCTGATCCGCTCGTTCGAGTTGCGAGCGAGCGAGATGTATCAGCGCGCCAAGATCGGCGGCTACTGCCACCTCAACCTCGGCGAGGAGGCCACGGTGGTCGGCCTCATGGCAGCGCTGCGCCCGACTGACTACCTCTTCACCACCTACCGCGATCACGGCTATGCCCTGTCGCGGGGTCTCGGAGCGGGACGGATCATGGCCGAGCTGTTCGGCAAGTCCACCGGCGTCTCTGGCGGGCGCGGCGGGTCGATGCACCTGTTCGACCAGAAGGCACGGATGCTCGGCGGCTACGGCATCGTCGGCGGGCAGATCCCACCGGCAACCGG
>JBDTAU010000360.1:0-4813 GCA_039924465.1 Dermatophilaceae bacterium | reverse complement strand
GCACAGGGGCACCCGTAGCCGGACGGGACCGAGTCACCCAGGGCGACGACCCGAAGGGGCCCGACCGGGCTGGGGGAGGGACTGGGGGATCGAGCGGGAGCGGTGGTCGCGTGGCCGACGGGGTCGTGAAACTCGCCCCTCACGGCCCCGGTGCCGAGTAGCGCGAGCAGCAGTGCGCCGATCGCCGTCAGCGTCGCGATGAGGACGGAGGTCCGGCCCCGTGGGGCGGGCCGATGCGAAGGCCCGCGGCCGGGGAGCCCAGGGCGGGGGACCTGAGGCTCAGGCACGGAAGTGCGGGAACGTCTTGGAGAGCCAGGTCAGGGCCGAGGTGGTGAACGGTTCGTAGACCGAGGCCCGGTGTCCACCGGTGGCGACGATCGTGGCACTGACGTCGAGGGGTGCCTTGACGTGGCTGAGGAAGCGCGATGTCGTCGGGTAGGACGAGGCGTCCTGGCGGGAGCTGAAGACCCACATCGCGACGGGGGGCGGCGAGGTCTCGGCGAGTTTGACCAGGTCGTACTTGCGCAACTGGGCTGGGCTGTAGGGCGCGTAGTCCGTCGCGAATTCTGGCCGGAAGTAGCCCAGGAACACGATCGCGCCCGCGAAGGTCTCCGGATGCTCCATCGTGAGGAACGCCGCGCACCACGCGCCGTAGGAGAAGCCCATGGCCACCCACGAGGTTCGGTCGGTGCGCACGTGCAGGTGCCGCACGACCCAGGCGGGGAGATCCTTGGCGAGCCAGGTCTCGGCCTGCGGTGATCCGGGTGGGCCGTTGATGCACTCCGTGTCGACGTCGGCCGGGACGTTGATCGCCGGGACGACGAAGATCGACGGAGCGAGCTGGTGCGCTGCCGTCAACTGGTCGGCCGTGGAGAAGAAGTTGTTGGCGTGGCTGTAGCTCAGGGGGCCGCCGGGGAAGCCGTGCAGGCCGACGATGACGGGGTAGTTGCGGGACGACGTCGGGTCGTAGCCGGCGGGGAGGTAGACGAGGACTTTTGCGGTGGCGGTAGTCGCGGGGTATGTCACGGTGTAGGTCTGCAGACGAGCACCCGGCTGGGGGAGGGCGTAGTCGCGAGAGCCGCCGACCCGGGTGACCCCCGGGCCGCTGAGTTTCGCGCTCTGGACCTGCCGGGTCGATCCCCCGTGGTGCAGCTGGACCTGGCTCGCCCTGGCGCCGAACAAGTCATTCCAGCTGGAGTAGAAGTAGTACTGGTCGTTGAGCACGGTGAAGCAGAGCGCGATGACGACGACGTTGAGCACGACCAGCTGTAGAGCCCGCACCACGACGCGGCCGATCCGCCCGCCCCATCGGGGCCACCCGAAGGCCAGAGGGACGAAGAGCGCGAGGGCGAGCACGGCGAAGACGATGATCGGGCCGGCATCCGTGAGCTCCATCAGTCACCACTTCCATGGCAGATCGCACGCATTCGTGACGATGACCCGGCCAGCCACATCATGCTCATCCACCCAGCCTGAACCCCTCGACTGGGAGCTGGCTGGATGCTCACTGTGTGCCGACTAGTTGTCGGCTGTGTCGTTCAGTGCGCTTGGGCCCGCGCCACCAGGACCTACCGCGTCCCGAGGTGGCGATAGCGGTCCAGCCGTGCCTGCAGCCGCTCGGCCCGGTCCTGGCGGGCCAGGGTGGCCAGCTCGTGCTGGATCGCCTGGCTGAGCCGGAGGCAGAACTGCTCCGGCTCATCGGCAGCGTCCGGGCGCTCGGCCACGATCCGGTCGACGATCCCGTCGGCGAGCAGGTCCTGCGACCGGACCCGTTGGCTCGTCGCCAGCTCGGCGGCGTGGGTCGTGTCCCGGTAGAGGATCGCCGAGGCGCCCTCGGGTGGGAGCGGGGAGAGCCAGGAGTGCTCAGCGCAGATGACCCGGTCGGCCGGCATCAGGGCGAGCGCCCCGCCCCCGGTGCCTTCGCCGAGCAGGATGCACAGGGTGGGCGCGTCGAGCATGACGAGCTCGGCCAGGCAGCGAGCGATCTCACCGGCCATCCCGCCCTCCTCGGCCTCCTTCGACAGCGCGGCGCCCGCCGTGTCGATGACCGAGACCAGTGGCAGGTTGAGCTCTCGCGCGAGTCGCATCCCGCGCTGGGCGACCCGGAGCCCACTCGGGGAGAGCGGGTCGAGCAGCTGTCCGCGCCGGTCCTGACCGAGCACGATGCAGGCTGCCCCGCCGAAGCGGGCGAGCGCCATGAGCATGCCGGGGTCGTACTCGCCCTGACCGGTCCCGTGCAGCGGCAGTACGTCGGTGGCGCCGAGCTTGAGCAGGGCCCGGACCCCGGGCCGGTCGTCGCGCCGGGAGCGGCTGATCGAGTCCCACGCGGGCCTGTCGGCCAGCACGTCCTTGGGCAGCTCGGCCACCTCGGGCAGGTTCTCACGCGCCCCCATGAGGACTGTGAGGGCCCGGTCGGCAGTCTCCGCGAGGGCCTCGACCGGCAGGACGGCGTCGATCAGGCCGTGTTCGAAGAGGTTCTCGGAGGTCTGCACGTCGGCC
Source organism: Dermatophilaceae bacterium (assembly GCA_039924465.1). GTDB lineage: Bacteria > Actinomycetota > Actinomycetes > Actinomycetales > Dermatophilaceae > JAKDLQ01. Next base: position 2,314 of record JBDTAU010000360.1, on the reverse strand, counting down.
GGGAAGGGCCGGTTGAAGAGCGCTTCGTAGACCCGGGCCCCGAGAAAGCCCACGGTCGCTCCCGGCTCAGCCACGGTCACGTGACCAAGTGAGCCCCACGAGGCGAAGACCCCTCCGGTCGTCGGGTGCCGCAGGTAGACGAGGTAGGGCAGACCGGCCTGCTTGAACTCCGCACAGGCCGCGCTGATCTTGACCATCCCGAGGAACGCCGGGGTCCCCTCCTGCATCCGCGTCCCGCCCGAGCTGGGCGCGGCGAAGAGCGGCAGCTCCTCCCGTCGGGCCCGCTCGAAGGCGAGCACGATCCGCTCGGCCGCAGCGGATCCGATCGATCCGGCCAGGAAGCGGAACTCTCCGGCGATGATGGCCACCCGCCGGTCGCGGATCGTCCCCTCGCCGGTGATGATGGCCTCGTCGCACCCGCTGCGCTCCGCGGCGGCAGCGAGCTCGGCGGCATACGGGCTACCTGGTGGGGCGGGCTCGCTGACCGGGGCGTCCCAGCTGGCCCAGCTGCCGTGGTCGAGGACGGTCGTCAGCAGCTCCAGCGCGCCGAGCCGGACGGGCTTGTCGGTCGTCTCAGGCATCGTCATCCTCCGTTGCGCTCGCGTCCTGGGTGTCGAGCCACGCGCGGATCGACTCGTTGTGCTCGCCCAGCATCGGGGGATGGTCGTGCTCCTCCCGCCCGCCGGCAAAAGCGTTGTCGTCAAAGCGGATCGGCGGACCCGGGATCTTGATCGGCCCGAGCACCGGGTGGTCGACGTCGATGATCAGACCCTGCGACTTCGTCTGCTCCCACTCATAGACGCGGTCGAGCGTGCGCACCTCACCGGCCGGCACCCCGATCTCCGCGAGCCGGGCCAACAACTCGTCAAGACCAAACGGGGCGAAGGCCGCGTCGATGGCCTCGATGAGGGCCGGACGGTTGGCGACCCGCTCGCGGTTGGTCGCCATCCCCGGAGTCGCGGGGTCGATCCCGAACGCGGTGGCGAGCCGGACCCAGAGGCCCTCGCTGCCGCACGAGATCTGGACCATCCCGTCCTTGCAGGTGAACAGGCCGTAGGGCGCGATCGACGGGTGGTGGCTGCCCTGCGCCCGGGGCACCTCGCCGGCCACGGTGTAACGGGTGCCCTGGAAGGCGTGCACCCCGACGATCGCGGCGAGCAGCGACGTGCGCACGACCCGTCCGCGGCCGGTGCGAGTCCGCTCGTGCAGGGCCGCGACCGCCCCGTAGGCGCCGTACATCCCGGCGAGCAGGTCGCCGATCGGGACGCCGACCCGCTGCGGTTCGTCGGGGGAGGGACCGGTGAGCGACATCAGGCCGCCCTCGCCCTGCGCGATCTGGTCGTAGCCGGCGCGCCCTCCCTCCGGACCGTCGTGGCCGAAGCCGCTGATCGACAGGACGACGAGGCGCGGGTTGAGCTCGTGCAGGCGCTCCGTCGAGAACCCGAGCCGGTCGAGCACGCCGGGTCGGAAGTTCTCGATGAGGACGTCGCCGTGCTGCACCAGTCGGGTGAGGGTCTCGCGCCCGTCGTCCGACTTGAGGTCGAGCGTGATCGACTCCTTGTTGCGGTTGCACGAGAGGAAATAGGTGGAGATCGGGTCGTCCTCGGGCCCCATGAACGGTGGTCCCCAGCCGCGCGAGTCGTCGCCCGTCCCGGGTGTCTCGACCTTGATGACGCGGGCTCCCATGTCCCCCAACATCATTCCCGCATGGGGCCCCGCGAGGGCTCGGGACAGGTCGATGACGACGATGTCGTCCAATGGTCCGCTCACTGCCGCTCCTCTGGGGGTGCCGTATGCCGCTGTGCCCGAGCCTATGGCCGCGGGTGACCTGCGCGTGGTGGCACTTTGTGGCAAGTAGCGGGGCGTTCAGGTGGCAGGTGTTGCCAGCGTCGAGTGCTCTCGCGAGTTGAGTGGCCCGCCGTTGGGGGACCAGGGTCCGATGGTGGCGGCGCGCGAGTCGAGTGGCCCCGCCGTTGGGGGACCAGTGGTCAGAGCTGGCCGGCGGATCGCTCCGGCTGGATCCGGATCACGACCCGTTCGTCGGCGATCATCGCGGCGCGGTACTCGTCCCAGTCGGGGTGCTCGACTCCGGCGGTGGCCCGGTAGACGTCGACGAGCAGGTCCACCGTGCCGGGTCGGGACTGGTCGATGATCTCGGCGCGGCCGTCGACCTGCACCCATGAGCCATAGAACGCGTCGGACATGACGAGCAGGGACACCGCGGGGTCGCGACGGATGTTGTGGACCTTCGCGAGCATTGTGCGGCTCGAGATGACGATCTGGCCATCGAGGACGCCGGCGTTGAGCGGGGACA
>JBDTAU010000359.1:0-2528 GCA_039924465.1 Dermatophilaceae bacterium | reverse complement strand
ACGAAGACCCCGGTCGGTGCGATCGTGCGGGTCCAGCCTCTCGAGAAAGGCCGCGGCTTCGTCATCGGGGCGGGCAAGGACTGCAAGCCGCGACAGTACTCGACGACCGACTCAGGCAAGACCTGGTCCAAGCCCGAGCCGGTCGACGGTGGGTGGGCCCGCAAGGTCGACACCCCGACCGAGGTGCTGACCCCGAAACAGCCCAACGCGCGCGCCTGCGGCGACCAGGTCGTCTTCGACCTTTCCCGCACGTCGGCGGAGCAGGCGGAGGCGTTGTGCGCTGACGGAAGCGTCAAGGTCACCACCGACGGTGGCGTGAGCTGGGGTGACTCGGGGACGGCCCCCGGGGCACTCGCGATCAGCAACCGCCTCGAAGGCGGTGTCCTCTCGACCTACGCCGCGCGCATCGACCCGAAGTGCAAGGGGATCCAGATCGCCAAGGTCATCAAGGGCAGGGACGCCGAGCCGCTCGGTTGCGTGACCGCGACGGTGCCCGAGCGCACCGGTGCCGTCGCGATCTCGGTGGCCTCCGGAACCGGCTGGCTGCTCATCGGCGAGGACACCTACACGTCCAAGGACCTGAAGGCGTGGACCAAGGCCTGAGAAAAGGGCCTACTTGTAGCTGGCCAGAGCGTCGGTGCGGATCGCCTCGCCAAGTTGCTTCATCTTGACCTCGTCGACGATGTCGATCGACTGCCCGTCCGGGCTCGTGCCGAAGCCGGTGAACGGGGCGGTGATGAAGTCGATGTCGCCGCCGCGCACTCCGCGCAGGGCGAACGCCTCCGTCCGCATGTCACTGACGTCGAGGTTCTGGTCGACGGTCGTGTTGCTCGTCGCTGCATCGATGACCTTGGCGAGCCGCACCGGGTTGAGCAGGGTGTCCTTGTTGAGCGTCTGGAGCATCAGCGCCTTGATGAAGGCCAGCTGGCGCCGGCCCCGCGAGATATCGCCCTCGCTCAGTTGCTTGCGCTCGCGGACGAACGCCAGCGCGGTGTCCCCGTCCATGTGCATGGTGCCGACGTTGAACTGGATGCCTTGGCTCGTGCTCGGCTCCTCGACCTTGACGTCGACCCCACCGACCGCGTTGGTGATGTTCTTGAAGCCCTCGAACCCGACCTTGGCCACGTGGTCGATCTTGACGCCGAGCAGGTTCTGCATCGTCGTGACGAGCAGGGGCGGGCCCCCGTAGGCGTAGGCGGCGTTGAGCTTGCCCTCCTTGTGCCCGGGGATCGGGACCCACAGGTCACGCGGGAAGTGGATGAGGGTGACCCGGCTGTGGTCCTCGGGGACGTGCACGAGGACCATGACGTCGGAGCGACCGCCCTCGCGCCCCGGTCCCGCGTCGCTGCCGATGAGCAGGTAGTTGGTGCCATTGTCCGCCGGTTGAGCCACGACATTGCCCGATCCGTCCAGAGGCTGCGAGTCGCCGTTCGGCAGCAGCATCTCCTTCTTGACGTTATCCGTGACCAGGTGGTTGAGGTAGGCAAGGTAGCCGCCGACCGCGAGCACCGGGACGAGCAGCAGCACGAGCGCGGCGAGGAGCACGCGTCGGTTGCGTCTCTTCTCCCGGACCCTGCGGCCCCGCTGGGGTGGCTCGCTCGCGCCCTCGGTCTCGTCAGGATCGAAGAGATCAGGCTCGGTCATGTCGCGTGCGTGGTCCACACCGGAGAGTCTAAGCGGCGGAGCGGGATGGTCTGGCGGACCTACACTGGGCCGTATGGCGCGCGGTCCCGGTCGAGGCAGGAACGCCGACCTCCCCGTCGCGCTGGTCGCCATCGCCGCCTTCTTCGCCTACGTGTGGGTGCTGACGCGAGCGGCCACGCCGATCGTGACCGCCCTGTCGACCCTGTCGGGCAACAACCCCGTGGCGTATGCCGCTCTCCTGGCGGTGCTCGTCGGCCTCCCCGGTCTGTTGTTCACGTTGCCGCGGGCCCTGGCGCGGCGCCGGGTGCTGATCGTGCCGACGGTGCGCAGCCGGAGCCAAATCGCCGCGCAGCGGCGCTCCCACCTGCGCACCGACGTCCTCGGTATCGCCGTCCTGCTGCTCGCGCAGGTGCCGTTGCCGGCGCCGTGGAGCGCCAGCGGCATGTCGGCGACGATCGCGAACGTCACGATGTCCGCGCCGCTCGTCGATGTCAGCGCCCGCTTCGGGATCTGGTCGATCGGGGTGACCGCCGTCGGCATCCTCGCCGCCGTCATCGCCAAGGTCTACGGCCATGCATCTGGCTTCCGGGTCATCGCGATCGTCCTCGCGGTCGCTGCTCCGGTGATCGCCTGGGTCGCGGTGATGCGTGCCGTGCTGCCCTGAGCAGGAAGGGTCCGCGCCGGTCAGCCGGTCGCAGGCAGGTCGGTGGGGTCAGTCCGGGGAGGGCTGTGATTCACAGGCTTGAGCAGGTCGTCGACTTCCCGGTGTAATCGCTCGTGGAAGTTGGCCTCGGAGAAGTACGCGGCATGAACTCGGATGGCCTCAGGGTCATAGCTGCGGGCCCGGCTGGCGACTAGGGCCTCGCGGATGGCGGCTGCGACGG
>JBDTAU010000358.1:0-10486 GCA_039924465.1 Dermatophilaceae bacterium | reverse complement strand
GCTGGACGAGTGAGCGGCGACGCGTGGACCTGCCCAACCCGACTCTACGAGAGTGACCTCAATGCCAGGCTGGATCGCCCCCGTTCTCGCGATCGTCGTGATCGCCGTCGCGATCATTGCGACGTCGGTCAAGATCATCCCCGAGTACGAACGAGGGATCGTCTTCCGGCTCGGCAAGCTCCGCCCCGTCTACCAACCGGGTCTGCACCTGCTCCCGCCCGGGCTGTGGCAGTTGCAGCGGGTCGACCTGCGGGTCGTCACCCTGACGATCCCGCCCCAGGAGGTCATCACCAAGGACAACGTCCCGGCCCGGGTCAACGCGGTCGTGCTGTTCAACGTGGTCGACCCGGAGGCCGCGATCATGCGGGTCGAGAACTACGCGATCGCCACCTCCCAGATCGCCCAGACGACCTTGCGATCGGTGCTCGGCCGAGCCGATCTGGACACGATCCTGGCCCACCGTGACGCCCTCAACCACGACCTGCGCGAGATCATCGAGCTGCAGACCAAGCCATGGGGAGTCGACGTGTCCGTCGTCGAGATCAAGGACGTGGAGATCCCCGAGCAGATGCAGCGAGCGATGGCCCGTGAGGCAGAGGCGGAGCGGGAGCGGCGCGCGAAGATCATCAACGCGCGCGGTGAGCTGCAGGCCTCCAAGGAGCTGAAGGAGGCGGCCGACGTCCTCTCGCAGAGCCCGGCGTCGTTGCAGCTGCGGTATCTCCAGACGCTGCTCGAGCTCGGTGCCGACCAGAACTCGACGGTCGTCTTCCCGCTGCCGATGGACATCATCGGCCCACTCCTGCACCGCATCGCGCCGGCCACCCCCGCGGAGGTGCCTGAGGGTCCGCCGACCCACGGCTGAGCCTGGCTCCAGACCCCCGGCGGTGTAGATGACGCTGAGGTCTGGCCAAAGACGGGGGTTCGGGGGCATGCTGGGAGCAGGAACGAGCAGCCGGACTCAGGGAGTTCATCATGTTCAGACGGAGCGAACCTGCCATCCCCGACGGGGTGCCGATTCTCGCGCGTGGAAGCCACCGCAACCCGCGCAAGGGGGCCTGCTTCATGGAGATGGCCTCCTACCTCGCCGGTGAGCGGTGGAGCGACCATCCCAAATGCACTCATCCCCTGCTCGCCTCGATCGCTCGCTGCATCAACGACGCCATCGACGACGACGCCCGTCAGCAACTCCCCGAGCTGATCCCCGAGGTCGTCGGGCTCAACCCCAGTGATCCGCGAGTGGTCCCCGTCCTCGTCAGGGCGGCTGCCTTGGCTGCGCTACCGGTGGCAGCTCACGAGATCCAGCACGTGATGGCGCTCGCGGTCCTGACGACCGAGCGGACCCTCGCCACGATCGAGGGCCGACCGCTGAACCACTTGTCGCGAGAGTCGCGGGAAGCCCTGTCCAGCGTCCCCGCCTCCGAGCAGTGGGCCCGCCGTTTCATCCGCGGGTCCGGGGTCAAGCCAGGCCCGATCAAGGCGAGCGCGGCCACCACCGTAACGTCTCTGGCCATTTCGGGGATCGCTCACGCGTGCGTGCCGGACACCGATGCCCGGCTGGTCGACCTGCTGCGCTCCGCCATCGACGAAGCCCGAGCCCTGATGCCGATGCCCATGCCCATGCCGGAACAGAGCACGCCGACCCCCACGGCGTCCCGCTCCCAGGAGGGACACGCATCCACGTCCAGGTGGTCAAGCGCCCGGTCCTGACCCCGTCCCTGCCCGAGGACGGGGCCGGGCTGCACGGTCGGGCGCGTTGCGCGTCCGACCCGCTCAGGCCGGTGCTCCCGGGTTCGCGCCCACGGTCCCCGGGAGGGCGTTGTTGCGGGGGTCGCCCTCCGGGTATCGCGGCATGTCGGCGCCGTGGCGGTAGAAGGGCGCGTCGAGCGGTGCCAGCGGATCGTGACCGGCGATCAGGTCGGCGGCCTTCTCGGCCAGCATCATCACCGGCGCGTAGATGTTGCCGTTGGTCACGTAGGGCATGACGGAGGCATCGACGACCCGCAGCCCCTCAGTGCCGTGCACCCTCATGGTGTCGGGGTCCACGACGCTCAGCTCATCGGTGCCCATCTTGGCGGTGCACGACGGGTGCAGAGCGGTCTCGCCGTCCTGGGCGACCCAGTCGAGGATCTCCTGGTCGGTCCGCACGCCCGGCCCGGGCGAGATCTCACCGTCGCTGAACGCCGCGAATGCCGGCTGACCGAGGATGCTGCGTGCGGCCCGGACCATCTCGACCCACTCCCGCCGGTCGTTCTCGGTGGAGAGGTAGTTGAACCGCAGGGCCGGGTGCGTGAACGGGTCCTTCGACGTGATCTTCACACTGCCGCGCACGTCGGAGTACATGGGCCCGATGTGCACCTGGTAGCCGTGCTCAGCAGCCGGCTTCGAGCCGTCGTAGCGGATCGCGATGGGCAGGAAGTGGAACATCTGGTTGGGGTACTCGACCTCGTCGTTGGAGCGGACGAAGCCACCGGCCTCGAAGTGGTTGGACGCACCCACGCCTCGGCGCAGGAACAGCCACTCCGCCCCGACGCGCGGCTTGTGGCGGTGCTTGAGCCACGGCGCGATGGAGACCGGCTGCTTGGAGGCGTGCTGGATGTAGACCTCGAGGTGGTCCTGGAGGTTCTCCCCCACGCCCGGCAGGTCGATGACACTGGGGATGCCGAGCGCCTCGAGCTCTGCGGCGTTGCCGATGCCGGCGAGCTGCAGGATCTGCGGCGTGTTGATCGCGCCGCCGCACAGGATGACCTCGCCGGCCTGCACGCTGCGCTTCACGCGACCGGCGCGCTGGTAGTCGACACCGGTCACCCGGTTGCCCTGCAGCTGGAGGCCGGTGACGTGGCTCAGCGTGTGCACGGTGAGGTTCTTGCGGCCCATGACGGGGTGCAGGTAGGCGCGGGACGCGCTGAGGCGCCGACCGCGGTGCACGTTGCGGTCAAAGGCCGCGAAGCCCTCCTGGCGGTAGCCGTTGACGTCGTCGGTCAGCGGGTAGCCGGCCTGCTGCACGGCCTCGAAGAACGCGCCGAACAGGGGCGTCTTGGCAGGTCCACGCTCCAGGACGAGGGGGCCGGAGCCGCCCCGCCACAGGTCCGCGCCGGCGAGGCAGGTCTCCATGCGCTTGAAGTAGGGCAGGCAGTGCGCGTAGTCCCAGGCAGCCATGCCCTGGTCCGAGGCCCAGCGCTGGTAGTCCAGGGGGTTGCCCCGCTGGAAGATCATGCCGTTGATGCTCGAGGAGCCACCGAGCACCTTGCCGCGGGCGTGGTAGATGCGGCGCCCGTTCATGTAGGGCTCCGGCTCGGACTCGTAGCGCCAGTCGTACAACCTGCTGCCGATGGGGAACGGCAGCGCGGCCGGCATGGTGATGAACGGATCGATCTTGAAGTCGCTGCGGCCGGCCTCGAGCACGAGCACGCTGGTGTTGGGGTCGGCGCTCAGACGGTTGGCGAGCACGCTGCCGGCCGAGCCGCCTCCGACGATGACGACGTCATAACGGCTCATGGTTTCTCTCCGTCCGGAGCCCCGAACCAGTGTTGGGGCGCCGGCCTCGTGTTGTGCCAGATGTGCTTCGCCTCGCGGTACTCGGCGAGCCCGGCGAGGCCGAGCTCGCGGCCGACGCCGCTCTGCTTGAACCCGCCCCACTCCGCCTGCGGGACGTAGGGGTGGTAGTCGTTGATCCAGACGGTGCCGTGCCGCAGCCGGGCGGCGACGCGCTCGGCGCGGCCCGCGTCCTGCGTCCACACGGCACCGGCCAGCCCGTAGATCGTGTCGTTGGCCAGCGCCACGGCGGCGGCCTCGGCGCCATCGCGGTCCTCGCCGGAGAAGGTCTCCACGGTGAGGACGGGGCCGAAGGACTCCTCCTGCACGCACGTCATGCCCGACGTGCAGCCGTCCAGGATCGTGGGAAGGTAGTAGAAGCCGCCGTCGTACTGCTCGCCCTCCGGGCGGGTCCCACCGACCAGGAGCGTCGCGCCCTCGGCGATCCCGGCCGCGACGTAGCTCTCGACCTTCTCGCGGTGGGCCGCGCTGATGAGTGGCCCGGTCTGTGCCTCGTCGTCGAAGGGTCCGCCGAGGCGGATGCGCCGGGTGCGTCGCACCAGCTCGGCGACGAACTCGTCGTGGATGGACTCCTCGACGATGAGGCGCGCACCGGCGGAGCACACCTGCCCGGAGTCGAGGAAGATCGCAGTGCCGGCCATGTCGAGGGCCGTGTCGAGGTCAGCGTCGGCGAAGACGATGTTGGGGTTCTTGCCGCCAAGCTCGAGAGCGACCTTCTTCACGGTGCCGGCCGCCGACGCCATGATGGCGCGCCCGGTGGCCAGACCGCCGGTGAAGGAGACGAAGTCGACCTCGGGGGCCTCGGTGAGCGCCGCGCCCACCCGGTCGCCGGCGCCGAGCACGAGGTTGGCCACGCCGTCGGGCAGGCCCAGCTCCTCGAGGGTGCGCACGAGCCAGATGGCGGTGTGCGGGGTGATCTCGCTGGGCTTGAGGACGAAGCAGTTCGCGGCGGCGAGCGCGGGCGCAACCTTCCAGGAAGTCTGCAGCAGCGGGAAGTTCCAGGGGGTGATCAGGGCGCACACGCCGATCGGCTCATGCACCACCCGACTGACGATGTCGGGCTGACCGGTGTCGATGACCCGGCCTGCCTCGCCGTCAGCGAGACCGGCGTAGTAGCGGAAGACCCCGATCACGTCGTCCATGTCCAGGCGGGCCTCGACGAGCCGCTTACCGGTGTCCAGCGACTCGAGGCGGGCGACCTCCTCGCGCTCCTCGGCCAGCCGGTCGGCCAGCCGGTGCAGCAGGGCGGCCCGCTCCGGGGCCGGCGTGCTCGGCCACGGGCCGTGGTCGAACGCCGCGCGTGCGGCGCGCACGGCGGCCGTCGCGTCGGTCGCCGTGGCCTCGGACACCGTCCCGACGAGGCTGCCGTCAGCCGGGCAATGGATCTCTCGCGTGGCGCCGTCGGATGCCTCCAGCCAGGCACCGCCGATGAATAGCTCTGGCATTCGGGTCCTCCTCAGTCGGTCCAGCGGATCGGCAGCCGTTTGACGCCGCGCTGGAAGTTGGAGCGCAGATAGGCCGGGTCCCCGACCGCCTCGATCCAGGTCGTCCGGCTCAGCACCTCAGCAAAGAGCGCTCGCATCTGGACCCGCGCGAGGTGGGAGCCGAGGCAGAAGTGCGGGCCATAGCCGAATGACAGGTGCGCTCGAGCGTCCCGGCCGATGTCGAACGTGTCCGGATCGGCGAACACCGCCTCGTCCCGGTTCGCCGCTGCAAACGAGACGACCACCTTGTCGCCGGCCCGGACCGACTGGCCGGCAACCTCGGTCGCGATCGTCGCGGTCCGTCGGAAGAGCATCACCGGCGTCCACCAGCGGAGCATCTCCTCGATCGCACCGGGAAGGAGCGAGGGGTCGGCCCGCAGCGCCCGTTGCGCCTCCGGATGCTGCAGCAGCGCGATCATCCCGCCCGGGATCCCGTTGCGCAGCGTCTCGTTGCCGGCCACGGCGAAGAGCCAGAAGAGGTTCTCGAACTCCTCGATCGTCACGTGCCCATCACCATCACCGCTGGCCGCCGCATCGTCACGCTGCGCCATCAGGATCGACATGACGTCGTCTCCCGGGACGGCACGCTTGCGCTCACCGAGGTGAGCGGCATACGAATAGAGGTCCGGCATCCCCGCCCGACTGCGCGGATCGGGCATCCGCCCGCCCGGCCCCGGAGCGGGGCGCAGCGCCACTGCAGCCGCCGCCAACTCGGTCCCGCCCTCCCCCGAGAAGGAGGCGCTCGACGCATAGTCGGGGTCCTGCCAGCCGATCACCCGGTTGGACCAGTCGAACATCAGCCATCGGTCCTGGGCGGGCACCCCGAGGATGTCGGCGAGCGCCAGCAGGGGCAGGTCTGCCGCGACGTCCTTGGCGAAGTCGCACTCGGGCGGCCCAGCGAGCATCCGGTCCACGATGTCGTGGGCGTGGCCCTCGATCTGGGCCTCGAGCCGCGAGATCGCCCGTGGGGTAAAGGATTTCGCGAGCATCCGACGGAGCCGCGAATGCTCGGGCGGGTCCATGTTGAGCATCATCCGCTGGACGAAGGCCAGATCGGCAGGGGTCGCCGGATCCCGGATCTGGGTGCCGCCGAGAGCGGAGGAGAAGGTCCCCGGGTCCCGCAGCACCCGCGTCACGTCCGCGTGCCGCAACACGAGCCAGTAGCCGGGGCCCTCGGGCCATCCCACCTGCTCGGGCTCGCCGACCCACACGACCCCGTGCTCGCGGCGCAGACCGGCCAGCACGGGGTAGGGAACGCCGTCGACGTAGGTCGAGGGATCGTGCAGCAGCGTCGTGGCCTGCTCCAGCCCCCCGACCTGCGCCATGCCCTCGACCTGCGCCACGCCCTCGACACGCTCCGGGCCCACGGGTCAGCCCAGGGCGCGCTTGAGGAACGCCTCGACGACCGTCGCGAGATTCACCGGGGCCTCGAACATCGGATAGTGCCCGGCATTGGCGATGACCTCGAGCGTCGCGTTGGGGAACAGCGGCATCCACGTGAGCTTGGCTGTCTCCTCACCGAGGGCGGGGTCGTGCTCGCCCACCGCGACCAGGACCGGCACCTCGCTGCCGCGGACCTCGTCGGCGAAGTCCGCGTTGGCCCAGGCCTCCAGGACGTTGCCGAAGGCCTCGACCGTCGACTGCTGGAGCGAGAAGTCGACGATCTGGTTGACCCAGACCGAGCTGTTGCGGTTGCCGGTGGTGAAGTCGACGATCCCGTAGCGGTTGTCACGCGACTTCGCGGCGCCCCAGAAGAGGTCATGGCTCGCGTCGTCGAAGGGGGTGGGCACCGATCCGACCGGCGAGATCCCGACGAGCGCCTGGACCCGGTCCGGCGCGAGCGAGAGGACCTTCTGCACGACGGCCCCTCCCATCGAGTGTCCAATGACCGTGAAGCGGTCGACGCCGAGTTCGTCTGCGAGGGCGATGATGTCGCCTGCCGACTCAGCGAGGGACTGGTCCCCCGCCTCGTCCTGGCGCTCGCCGAAGCCACGGATGTCGGTGAACACGTAGGTGAAGGCCTCCCCGTCCAGGTAGTCCGGGAACGGACCCCAACCGGTGGCCGAGCCGAACCACCCGTGGGTGAGGAAGACGGTGTGCGGGCCGGACCCGACGACGTGGTGCGCGATCGACATGACTCTCCTTCAACGGTGAAGTGGACAGGCGACAAGCCAATGGCCGTATGCCGCCGAGCCTAGTCCGCGTGCCACCAGCGGGCCGCCTCCGGCGCCGTTGCGGAGCCAGCACCGGTCACTCCCGCCCACGCGCAGCACGCCCGACCCCCCGTGGCGCAGGGTTAGGTAGGTCCTCACTGGATCAGTCGCTCACGTGCGCGGTTAGCCCGTCGACCAGCGCCACGGCAGCGTCGATGACCGGGGCCAGATCCCGGTCGCCCTGGTCGGCCTGGTCGGCCTGGTCGCCCGGACCGGCCAGACCGTCTGGACTGGCCTGGAGCAGCACCGAGCAATCCTGCAGCACCTCCCCCAGCGGGCCGGCAGCACGCAGTTGCCGCACCTGCGCAGCCCGCACCGCGGTGAGCAGCTCGAGTCCGAGCAGGTGACGGTAGGCAGCGACCACGTCCGGGAGCCGTGCGGCGGCCGCGCCGGCATAGCTCGCATGATCCTCGATACCGGCCGAGACGGAGGCCGTCTGCAGGGACCAAGGCGCCGACGCCGCCTCGCGCAGCAGGGCGAGGGCCGAGGCCGCGCCGTACTCGACGATGAGCAGCCCCGAGCTCCCGGGCGGTCCGGCCGCGAGGAAGCGGGGCAGCCCGCGTGTCGGATCCGTGAGCAGGTGCGCGATCCGGGACGCGCCCGACTGCGCCGAGCCGACCAGGGCGAGCAGGGCGGTATCGATGGCAAGGGTGAGGTAGGCGGTGTGGAAGCCGCCGTGGTGGGCCATCACCGGTGGCTCGGCCCTGACCACCGCCGGATTCTCTGAGCCGGTGTTGGCCAGGGTCTCGATCACCCGCCGGAGGTCGTCGAGTCGCTCGATCAACGGGCCGTGGACCTGGGGGAAGGTCCGCAGGCCGAAGAAGTCCTGCAGGTGCGACGGCGGCACGGCCAGCGGTTCCACCAGTCCACGGACGACCCGGGCAACCTTGACCGCCCCCGGGAAGGGAGTGACGACCTCGACGACCGGGCCCAAGGCCTCGAGACTGCCCGCGAGCGCTGCGTGTGACAGCGCCGCGACGACCATGGCGGCCCGCGAGAGGCGCAGCAGGTCACGGCAGCCCAGCGCCGCGCTCGCCACCGTGAAGGCGTTGCCCGACATGAGGGGCAGCGCGTCCCGGTCGAGCAGTCGTGGATCAGCCACGGTGGTCCCGTCCAGGCGGGGGCGCTCCCCCGCCAGCGCCAGACCGACCTCGGCCAGGGCGGTGAGGTCCCCGGTCCCGAGCGACCCGCGGGCCCGCACGATGGGGAGGCGGCCGGCCTCGCCCGACGCGAGTTCGGCCAGGGCCCGAGCGAGGTCAGGGGACGCACCCGAGCGGCCGGCCAGCAGCTGGTTGGCCCGGACCCCGAGGGCTGCCCGCACCTCGCGCGGCGAGAGGACCGGCCCCCAGCCCGCTGCGTGACTGCGCAGCAGAGCCCGGCCGCTGGCGTCAGGCACCTCTCGGATGGACTGATCCGCATTCGCTCCCACCCCCGTGGTCCGGCCGTAGACCGGTCCACGTTCGGCTGCGAGGACCATCGCTGCTGCGGCGTGAGCAACCTCCACGAGCGCTGCAGGAGCAAGCCCCACCTGAGCGCGCGAGGCGATCGCCTCGATGGTCTCGAGGCTCAGGGAGCATCCGTCGAGCACGATCTCTGTGGGCTGCACGACGTGACCTCCAGCGGCTCCGACGACCGCGACGAGCCGCGGTCGTCCCAGTGTGGCACGCACGATCAGGTGTCCAAACGGTCACAAATCGAATTGGGGGGCACCCTGGACCGCGTGCTGACCCGCTCGTGTGCAAGGCTCGTTGTCTCGCTCGGCGCTCGACACCACGGACATCCGCGCGATCGGAAGCGAGGCGACCCCGATGATTACGTTTGAGTCAGTGACCAAGAAGTACCCTGACGGCACGGTGGCCGTCGGTGGGTTGAGCTTGGAGGCGCCCACCGGCCAGACCACCGTGTTCGTCGGCCCGTCAGGCTGTGGCAAGACCACGTCCTTGCGGATGATCAACCGGATGATCGAGCCGACGGGCGGGCGCATCCTGGTCGACGGGGAGGACACTGCGAAGGTCGACAGCGCGAAGTTGCGGCGCAGCATGGGCTATGTGATCCAGCACGCGGGGCTGTTCCCCCACCGGACGATCCAGTCCAACATCGCCACCGTCCCGCTGTTGCTCGGGACCAATCGGCGGGAGGCCGAGAAGCAGGCCCTCGAGCTCATGGAGCGTGTCGGCCTCTCGACCAGTCTCGCCAAGCGCTACCCGGCCCAGTTGTCAGGCGGTCAACAACAGCGGGTGGGCGTGGCGCGGGCCCTGGCCGCGAACCCTCCGATCATGCTCATGGATGAGCCCTTCAGCGCCGTCGACCCGATCGTCCGGGAGCAGTTGCAGGACGAGTTCCTGCGGCTGCAGGCCGATCTCGGCAAGACGATCGTCTTTGTCACCCACGACATCGATGAGGCCATCAAACTCGGGGACCAGGTCGTCGTCCTGCAGGTCGGCGGCGTGGTCGCGCAGATGGCGGCCCCGGCCTCCCTGCTCATCGAGCCGGCGGACGACTTCGTCGCCGACTTCGTGGGCCGCGACCGGGGCTACCGGACCCTCGGCTTCCGCACGTCCGCCGTTCCGGTGACGCCCGAGCCGACGATCCTCCTGGGCGCGACCCAGGACGACGCCCGCCGGGCCGCCACGGGCCAGTGGGTCCTCGTCGTCAATGACGAGGGCCATCCACTCGGGTGGGTCGAGCCCGAGAAGGTTCAGGGCACGGTGACCTTCGAGCGGATCCACCGTGGTGGCACCGTCGCCTCCGAGGAGGCCAGCCTGCGCCACTCGCTCGATGCTGCCCTGTCCTCGCCGTCGGGCCGCGGCGTCATCGTCGATCGCGATGGCGTGCTGCGCGGGACGGTCCTTCCGAGTGTGGTCATCACCGTGATCGAAGCCGTCACCCGCGCGGCGTCCTCGAACGGCGACGGCAGTGGCGACAGCAATGTCAACGGCCGGGCAGGGGTCCGGGCCAAACCGGTTGATCAGCTCACCGAGCGCGCCCGGGAGAGCTGATGGACTGGTTCACCTCCCACCTGGGCCGGGTCTGGCAGTTGACCCTCGAGCATGCCTACCTCGCCGGGGTGCCGCTGCTCGTCGGTCTGGCCATCGCGCTCCCCCTGGGGTGGGCCGCGAAGCACTACCGGTGGCTCGGGCCGCCCCTCATCATGACAACTGGGCTGCTCTACACCCTCCCGTCACTCGCGGTCTTCATCCTGCTGCCGGGCATCTTGGGGACCCAGATCCTTGACCC
>JBDTAU010000357.1:0-5902 GCA_039924465.1 Dermatophilaceae bacterium | reverse complement strand
ATGACGAGACCCTCCTTCGCGAGCCCGCATCCGGGCGCCACCTCGAGCAGCACCCGGTCGATCCCGTGCAGCTCGAAGCAGTCAGAGACCGTCCAACGTCGGGAGTTGCTGACCCAGCCCCAGGACGACTCGTGGCTCGAACCTGGTCTCCGGCCGTGACGAACACGTCCCGCGCCGTGGTGGCGGTGGCGGCCTGCCACGGTCGCTGGGCCACCACCCGTCAGGGATACACCCCCGGGGGGTATAGTTCTGCTGGCGGAGGAGGTAGCCATGCGCGAAGAGGACCAGGCTCACCGAACCCCCGGCTACATCCTGAACAATGATGCTCAGCTCAAGCGGCTACGGTGCGTCGAGGGACAGCTGTTGCGGGGTCCCGTGAGCACGCCTCCGAACATCCCATCGCCCGCGCGATCGCCGAACACGCCAATCGCAATGGCAGCCCGGCCCAGCCCGCGTCCGACTTCGTCAACCACGGCGGCCAGGGCGTCTCCGGCGCGGTAGCCGGCCATGCCGTGCTCGCGGGCCGCCTGACCTGGCTGACCACGCAGTGGGCTCTTTCCGCGCCGGAGCACCTGCAGGAGATCGTCGAAACCGCCGAGCGGCGCGGCCAGGCACCGGTCTGGTCGCCTGGGACGGTGTGATTCGGGCCGTCGCCGGCGTGGCCGACACCATCAAAGACCTGGGCCGAGGCGATCGTACAACTGAGACACTTCGGGCTGCGCCGGTACTGCGCACCGGCGACAACACCGGCGCCGCCAGGTCCGTCGCCGAACAGGTCGGGATCAGTAGCGAAGACGTCAGCGCCGAGGTGCTGCCGCAGGCGAAGGTCGACGTGGTCAAACGGCTCCAGGGCGAGGGGGCGATCGTCGCTATGGTCGGCGACGGCGTCAACGACGCAGCCGCCTTGACCCAGGCTGATCTCGGACTGGCCATAGGCACCGGCACCGGCCTCGCCCGACCCGACCCTGGTCAGCGGTGATCTACGAGCCGTCCCCGACGCCATCCGCCTCGCCCGCTCGACCCTGGCCACGATCAAGGGCAACCTGTTCTGGGCCTTCGCCTACAACGTGGCGGCCCTCCCCCTTGCGGCCCTCCGGGTTGCTGAGCCCCCTCATTGGGGGCGCGGCCATGGCGTTCAGCTCCGTGTTCGTCGTGAGCAACAGCCTGCGTCTGCGCTCTTTCGACCCGAGCCGCCGGTATCCTGCCACCGCCAGTCCCAACACCACCCGCGGTAGCCCGCGCTCTTTACTCACCAGAGCTTTCGCCGGTTCTGACTTCTCCCCCCGGTCTAGAGTCGCACCATGTACCTCGCCCCGGTCGTGGTGCTCGCCGTCGCGGCGGTGAGCATCGCTGGTCTATGGGGGCTGCACCGGATGAGCGCCGTCTCTGCCGTCCCGCTGGCCGTGCTGCCGTTCCAATCCGGGTGGCGCCCGCAGGAGCATGCCCTGTCGAGATATCACGTCCGCTGGTACCTTGCCACGCTCGTCTTTCTCGCCTTCGACGTCGAGATGCTTTTCATGTATCCCTGGGCGGTGGTGGTGGTGGATATCGGTTTCTCGGCGGTCCTTGAGATGTTCCTTTTCCTCGGGGCGCTCCTGCTCGCTGTTGTCTGGGCCTGGCGTGAAGGGGCCCTGAGATGGGCCTGAGGAACCAGATGGCCACCCTCGCCGTGGAGGCCACCCACCTGCTCGTCATCGAGACACCGGGAGCCTGGCGCACGCGGGTGACGATCGAGCGGGAGGCCGAGGTCCGCGGCTGGCGGCTGGCCTGGTCTGCGGCGGACGCCGACGCGCTGGTCATCGCTGGGAGGCCCGGGCCACAACTGTCGGAGCGCATCAAAACGGTGTGGGATCAGTTGCCCGGCCCGCGCTCGCGCGCTGTCGTGGCCGACCACGATGCAGCAACCGTGCGTGCAGCCCTCGAGGCGGTGGCGGCTGAACTGCTCGACACCGAGCGGCAGACCCGCGATGCGCGCGAGCGAGACGGCTTCGACCCTAAGAGCATGAATGACGCTGACGAGCCCGAGCGGCACCTGCAGGCCGGACCCGACAGCGGTGACACGGACGGTGACATGGACATGAGCGGTGACATGGACATGTCGCCCAGCGGTATCCCGCTTGCCGAGGGCGGCCCGGACCGTGATGGGCTGGAGATGGACGTGCTGCATGTGCCGCTAGGCCCGGTCCTGCCGCACTGGCCCGCTGGACTGGTGCTGCGCTGCGCCCTGCAGGGAGATGTCATCATCGAGGCCGAGGCGAGCGTCCTCGACGGCCCTCACAGCGGCTTCCCGCGACCATCCCCGGCCGAGCGCGCGGCCCAGCGATGCGACCAGGTGGCGGACGTGCTTGCGCTGGCTGGCTCGGCCAGGGCACACGCGATGGCGATGGACGCCAGAGATGCGTTGCTTGAGCATCCGCAGAGTGCTGATGGGACGACGCTCCTGGCTGGCCTGGAACGCCGGCTGCGGCGGGATCGACTGCTGCGCTGGTCGCTTCGCGGCCTCGGGGAGCTGCGTTCGGGCCACGAGGGCATCGAGGTCCCGCCGCACCTGTGCGGGGACGCCGCTGTCCGGCTGAGGCACCTCGCCGGCCAGGCCCGGGCGGAGTTGGCCGGCGATGCCCTACCGGAGCTCTCCTTGCCTGATGTTCTGGCCACCGTCGAGCGGTTGGTGGTCGGGCTCGACCTGGCTGCAGCCCGTCTTGTCATCGCGAGTCTGGCTATCGACACGGCACCACTGGGGGTCCCCGCGGGCCGGCGCCGGCCGGGGCTCCGGGATGCCTGACCCCACCACCTTGGCGCCCACGTTCACGACCGTCCCGGCCGGCTGGGCCGCTCTGGGCGGCGGGATCGTGCTGGGTCTCGCGTGGTTCGCGGCGGCGCTCGATGGCGCCACCGCGGCCCGCAGCCTGGGTTGGCGGTCCGGCCTGGGCCGGCCTCTTCGCGAGGCGTCCCGGCTGATGCGCCAACGTCGCAGGGTTCCCCTCGAGGCCGACACGCTGCTGTGGCGGATCGGTAGCAGTGGGCTGTTGGTCGTCGCGACGTTGATGGTCCTGGTCGTGCCGTTGGGGGTCTGGACCGTCTTCGACCTGTCGGTCGGGGTGGTGTGGTTCAACGCGATGGACGTCGCCGTCTGGGCGCTGATCTGGTTGACCGGGTGGGGGGCCAACTCGGCCCATTCCTTGGTCGGTGGTTACCGGTTCCTGGCCCAGGCGCTGGGCTACGAGCTCCCACTGATGTTCGCGTTGGTGGCTCCGGCGATCGCCACCGGCAGCCTACGCGTCAGCGACATCGTGGCCGCGCAGGACGGGCTGTGGTTCGTCGTGTGGATGCCGATCGCTGTGCTGGTCTACGGGATCGGGGTGCTCGGCTTCTCGGCGTGGGGCCCTTTCTCGGCGGCCCTGGGCCGCGACGTTGCCGGCGGGGTACTGTCCGAGCTGTCGGGCCTGGACCGGTTGCTGTTCCTGGCCGGTCGGTATGCGCTGCTCGCGGCCGGTGCGGCGTTCGCGGTGCCGATGTTCCTCGGCGGTGGCGCCGGGCCGGTGCTGCCCGGGTGGCTGTGGGTGCTGCTCACGACCCTGCTGGTCTTGGCCGTACTGGTCGTGGCGCGCCGCCGCCTGCCGGTGGCGCGCCCGGACCTGTTCATGGAGGTTGGCTGGCTGATCCTGCTGCCGGCCGCGGTCGTGCAGGTCCTGGCCGTGTCCGTCATCGCGGCTTGGAGGGGCTGAATCATGCTGGGCGACATCCTCTTCTGGGTCATGAGCGTGCTCGGGGTCCTGATGGGCGCTGCCGTGTTCTGGGTCGACTCGATGGCCCGGGCCACCTACGCCCTGGCCCTGTCGTTCATCGCCGTCGGGGTGCAGGTGCTGCTGCTGCGCCAGGACTACGTGGGGGTCATCGTCATCCTGATGATGGTGATGGAGATGGCCGTGATGGCGGTCTACATGGTGATGTTCATGGGGATGAACCCGGCGCTGATGCCGATGAGCATGGTCCATGACAAGCGGCGCGCCCTCGCTGCTGCGGTGAGCGTCTTCATCGTCCTGGGCGCTGGCGCGCTGCTCATCCCTTGGCCGGTTCGGAGCGGGGCCCCCACCGCTGATACGACCCGCGCCCTCGGTGAGGCGCTGATGGGGTCGAAGATGCTGGTCATGGCGGTCATCAGCCCGGTCATGGTCGCCACGATCGTCGCCGGACTTGTCATCGCCTCGAAACGGACCCGCTATGACCGTCTCGGCGATGACCTGCGCGGCACCCCGAAGGACCCCCAACCGGGAGGGATCCGGCGATGACGATCCAGACGGTTCTGCTGGTCGCCGCGGCCCTGTTCAGCATCGGGCTCTACGGCGCCATCTCGCAACAGGTCCTGGTCATGGTCATGATGGGCCTGGAGCTGATGATCAACGGGGTGATCCTGGCCGCTGCCGGCCTCTGGTGGTTCCTGGCGCCCGACCCGAGCGGGCAGGTCCTGCTCATGGTGATCATCGCCGCGATGACCCTCGAAATGGCTATGGGTTTCGCGGTGGCGACCCTGCTGCACCGCGACCGTGAGGCGGACATGACCGACATGGCCGGGGACTTGTCCGGATGAGCACGCCCACCACAGGACTTGCCGCGTTCGCGCTGTGGCTGCTGGTCCTGCTCCCGGCCCTGACCGGGGGCCTGCTGGTGGTGGTGCCTGGGCTGCGCCGGGCCGCCGCACCGGTCGCGATCGCTGTCTCCGCGGTGGTGGTGGCCGCCTCGGTCATCGTCGCCCTGGCCCGGCCCCGGGTCGCGATCGCGTACGTCGCCGGGTCCGATTTCGCCCTCGGCGTGGACGGGCTGTCCGCGATGATCGTGCCGACCGTCGCCGTCGTCACCCTGCTCGTGCTGCTCTTCGCTGCCGGCGATGTCCGGGCGGATCGGGGGCGCTTCAACGGACTGATGCTGCTCTTCTCGGCCGCAGCCTGCGTCACCGCGACCGCCCAGACCCTGCCGACGCTGCTGACCGGATGGGAGGTGATGGGGGCCACCTCGTACGCCCTGATCGGCTTCTGGTGGTGGGAGACGCGTCGGGTCTCGGCCGGACTGACCGCCTTCCTCACGACGCGAACGGCGGACCTCGGGCTCTACCTCGCGGCGGGCGCCGCCATGGCAGGCGGGTCCGGCCTGTCCCTGGGCGATCTCGCCGCGGCACCGGACCCCTGGCGGGGGGTGATCACTGCGGGGGTCCTGGTCGCGGCCCTGGGCAAGGCGGCCCAGCTGCCCTTCTCCTTCTGGCTCTCACGGGCCATGGCGGGCCCCAGCCCGGTGAGTGCCCTGCTGCACTCGGCGGCGATGGTGGCCATGGGCGGGTTCCTGCTGCTGCGCGTCCAGCCGTTGCTGGCATCGACGGGATGGGCTCCCTTCGTGACGGCATGGGTCGGGGTCCTGAGCGCCCTGGCTCTGGGCGTCGTGGCGATCGCCCAGACCGACCTCAAGCAACTGCTCGCCGCCTCCACCGGGTCACAGCTCGGTTTCGTCGTGCTCGCCGCCGGCGTCGGATCCGTGGCCGGCGGGACCGCGCAACTGGTCGCGCACGCAGCGACCAAGGCGCTGCTGTTCCTCGCGGCCGGGGCCTGGCTCACCGCGCTGGGCACCAAGCACCTCGACGGGCTGCTCGGTGTCGCCCGTCGTTGGCCCATCGCCGGGTGGTGCGCCACGATCGGGGCCGCCTCGCTCGCGGGTCTGCCGCCCCTGTCGCTGTGGGCGAGCAAGGATGCCGTCCTCGCCGCGGCGCTCGAGCAGTCTGTCTGGCTGTATGCCGCCGGGCTGGCGGCGGCGGCTCTCTCGGCGGCATACGCGGCCCGGATCCTCGTGGTGATCTGGCGCGCGCCCTCGCCCGCGCAGCAGCGCACCGCGAAGACGCACCTCGACGAGGAGGAGC
>JBDTAU010000356.1:0-2943 GCA_039924465.1 Dermatophilaceae bacterium | reverse complement strand
TCCGGGTTCTCGGTGATCGGGCCCTCGTAGGGCGGGAAGTCCGAGGTGTTGTTGATCATCGCGACCGCGGCTGCGCCAGCCTCCTGACCGAACACGGCGCGAGCTGCCCGAGCACACGTCCCTCGGACCGTGACCGCGAGCTGGTTGCGGCCCGCGACGATGCCGTTGGAGGTGAACGCCGCCTTCGAGCACCCGAGCGCCTCGTTCTCGGTGGTCGCTGGATTGTCCTTCAGGACGACCACGGTGTGCGTGGCGCCTTCGGGCGGGGTGACGCCGTTCGCGGAGATCGCCGGGATGCTCTCCGTGGCGGACAGATGGATCTCGACGCCCGGGAAGATCGCGGTCGAGTCCATGGCCGCCACTGCTACGACGCCGTCGCCCACGCCGGGAGCGCCGGACAAGTAGGGGTTGGGGCCGCTGTTGCCGGCCGAGGCGACGACGACCACACCCGCGGCCGCAGCATTGCTTGACGCGAGCGCGGTCGCGTCGTCCTTGAGGCCGTAGGGGGAGCCCAGGGACATGTTGATGACGTCCATGCCGTTCTCAACGGCCCAGTCGATCGCCTCGACGGTCACGTCGGTCGAGCCAGCGCATCCGAAGACGCGCAGCGCGTAGAGGTCTGCCTGAGGAGCCACGCCCGGACCGATCTGGAAGTCGGTCCCGGCGACGGTGGCGTCATACGGGCCGGTGTAGGAGGTGCCGTCGGCGTTTACGCCGCCGCCCGCCGCGCTGCCCGCCACGTGCGTGCCGTGGCCGTTGCAGTCGAGCGGGTTGGGGTCCGGCATCGGGGTCGAGCCGGCCTCGCTTGCGTCGTAGGCGTCGCCGACGAAGTCAAAGCCTCCCTTGACGCGCGGAGCGTCGGGGCCGAAGAGGTCCGGGTTTGCGGGCGTGGTGTCTGTGGCATCAGCGGCCTCAAAGGCCGCGACCGTCCCGGGTCCGCCGAAGTCGGCGTGCGTGTAGTCGATGCCGGTGTCGATGATCGCGACCTTGACTTTGGCGCCGGTGAAGCCGGTGTCCTGCCAGACCTGCGGCACTCCCATGAACGGCACCGCGGTGGCGTTGTCCAGCTCATAGGTGGCGACCGGCAGCACGGCCTTGACGCCAGGCTGCTGCGCGAGGGAGGCGATGTCCTTGCGCGCGATCTCGATCTTGACGGCGTTGAGGGCGTACTGCGTCTGGGCGAGGACGGTGCCGCCCTTGGCCTTCGCTGCCGCGACGACGCCCGTCTGCTGCCGAAGCAGGTCTCGCTCGATCTTCTTCTGCTGGCCCCGGGACAGGACGCCCCGGTCTGCGGTGACCTCGGCGACCGAAGGCTGCGTGAGCTGCACCATGACCTTGACCCGGCTCGAGGGGTCCGCTCCTACGGGCAGGACCTTAGGACTGATGACGCCGGTCCTCGGCGTTTCCTGGAACCGGTCGACGGGGTTCGGGGGCGAGGCGCCTGCAGTGCCTGCGCCAAGCGCAGCCGGAATGAGCAGGGCGGCGAGTCCGGCCCCCGCAACGAAACGACGTACCACGATGTAGCCCTTCGTTCAGGATGAATGTCGGTGACGCCGAGATGAGCGCCGAGGCCCCCGACTGTAAAGTGAGATGGCTCACAACGCAATGGCCCGAAAGGGTGAGACTTACCCCCGGTCAGCTGGTGGCGGAGCCGAGGGTCGGGGGGACCGGGTTGGCGCAGTAGGAGTATGGCTTCCCCTGGGCCGCGTGATAACTGGACAGCCGGTCGCCGATCTGGAGGATGAGCTGGTAGCCGGGCACCAGCGCCTGGGTATACATCATGCCCAGCTTGGGGCAGCCGAGGCTGCCGTCACTCCAGGTGACGTCGGCGTAGCCGGCGACCGTGACCTGGGAGACGTCGACCCCGGCCCGCTTGGCCTGGTCTTCGATCGCGGTCAGCACGTCTGCGCGGTCCTGGATCGACTGCGGCACTGGCCCGGTCGGCAGCGCTCCAGGCCCGATGGTCGGGTTGATCGGCAGCTGGGTGGGGTGCGGACGCGTCGGCTTCGGGGTGATTGGGGTCAGGTCGCTAGGGCGCACGGGTGTCTCCGTCTGGGTAGCTGTCGGGGCAGGACCTGACTTTGTGGTGCCGGTCGGGGAGGTGCCGGGTGCCTCGGGAGTGCTCGGGCCGCACGCCGAGAGCAGCACCGTCATCAGGCCAACGAGCGCGGCATACCCACGGTCTCTCATCGTGCTCCTTGTCTTGGCGAGGAGGCGGGGTGCTGGTCCACCATCCTTCAGCTACGCTGTGATGCTCAGTTGGGCGAAGGCATCCACCGCGAGAGCCCCAGTTTCCATTCATTAACAGTGCCAGCCGTTCGGTGTTCGGTCGATACCGGACACCGAACGATCGTTTAGCGGTAGGCCGACACAGGGAGACCGTCCCGACCACCTGAATTGATCAGCAACGTGACCAATCAATGCATCTGATCAACAGAGGCCGCCTTGAGACTCGCCGTCATCACCAGCCGCGGTGGCTTCAGGCTGAGCTCGCTGAAGGCGACGGGGGCGGGGATGGAAGCCAAACTGGGACCATCCGCTTCTGGTGCTTCGCCCGCCTGTAGAACCAGAGCTCAAGAGCGGTTGCTCGCTATGATCCCGCGAGCCGGGCGACGTGATCTGCGCGGGATCGAGTGAGGTAGAAGTTGGTCGCGACGTCCTCGACCTGGTCGACCTCCCGGGGGCACGGTGGCTTGGCCAGCGCCGACCCCAGTAGCTTAGCGAAGCCAGCTGCGTCGATGTCCTCGAAGAAGGCGGCGTCGTCGCTGGCCATTTTGGCGGCGATCGCGTCGCGCATCTCGCGTGCCCGGCGGCCTTCGGCGACCCAGCAGTCCTTGACCCCACCACCGAGGTCGTGATCGATAAGGACCATGAGGACGTGGTCGCGACCGCGGTAGTCAAAGAGCGCCCCGACCGAGGCTTGGGAGCCGTAGACGTCGCCGT
>JBDTAU010000355.1:0-5008 GCA_039924465.1 Dermatophilaceae bacterium | reverse complement strand
CCGCCCGACTTGGTGGACTGCGTGGTGGTGTTGAGCATCGTGTAGCCGGGCCACTCCGCCGAGGCGAAGAGGTGGGCGCGGCGCAACTCGGCGGAGGCGTGCAGCAGGATCGAGACGCCCTTGGGGGTGTAGGCGTACTTGTGCAGGTCGAGCGAGACGCTCGTGACCCCCTCGCAGGCGAACGTCCACGGCAGCTGGTCCGGCTCGCGCAGATAGGGCAGCACCCAACCGCCGATGCAGGCATCGACGTGGCAGCGCACCCCGGCGGCCCCAGCGGCGGCAGCGATCTGCTCGACCGGGTCGATGACTCCGTGGGCGTAGGAGGGGGCCGAGGCGACCACGAGCACGGTGCGGTCATCGATCGCTGCGGCCATCGCCTCGGGGAGCGCCCGTTTGGTCTCCGAGTCGACGGCGACCGGGACGACCTCGACGCCGAAGTAGTGGGCGGCCTTGTGGAAGGCTGCGTGCGCCGTCGTCGGGAGCACCATCGCCGGCGCCGTGATGTCGGGCCGCGAATCGCGCGCTGCCAGCACGGCGAGCAGGATCGACTCGGTCCCGCCGGAGGTCGCCACGCCCGCGAATCCGTCCGGTGCGTCGACGAGGCTGCCGGCGAGGGCGACCAGGTCGTTCTCCATCTGCAGCAGTGACGGGAAGGCGGTCGGGTCGAGGCCGTTGGTCGAGGAGAAGGCCGCCAGGGCTTCGCGTCCGATCGCGTCGGCGCTCTCCAGCCCGGAGTCGTAGACGTAAGCGAGCGTGCGCCCCCCGTGCGTCGGCAGGTCCTTGGCCCGGAGCGCCTCGAGCGCTGCCCGGATCTCCTCGGTGGCCAGTCCTGGCCAGCTGTGTGTCATGGGTCCTGCCTCTCGGGTGACGGTGCCGCGTCGGGCGGCGGTGCTGGAGTGGATGACGTTCGTGCAGTGGGTGATGGGCTGCTGGGCCCGGTCAGGGTGTAGCCGCGGAGGCTGATCAACGACAGGGCGATGAGCACTGCGGGGATGAGCGAGAAGCCGAGCGCGATGGCGGTCCGCGCCGAATCGCCCTGGATGACCGTGGCCCCTTCGCTCGAGGACACGTAGCCGCCGAGTGCCAGGGTCGCTGCATACACCGCCGGCCCCAGCGCCAGCCCGAGCGTCTCCCCGGCCGTCCAGACCCCGGTGTAGAGGCCGACCCGGGTCTGCGCGTCACTCGTGCGGCTCGCGACGTCGGGGAGCATCGCCATCGGGAACATCTGGCCGCCTGCGTACCCGATTCCCACGATCGCCACCGCGGCGTAGATGGCCGGGGTCGGCAGGGCCTGGAGCGTCACCAGGATGAGGGCGCCCCCACCGAGCAGGAACGACGCGAACAGGTAGCCGCGCTTCTTGCCGTGGGCGGTCCCGTAGCGCTGCCAGAGCGGGGTCACGACGAGGGCCGGCGCGACGAAGCAGACGAAGAGCAGCGTCGCGGAGAGCGGGGTCCCGATGATCCAGCGCGACACGTAGTCGACACCGGCGAGCATGGCCCCGGTGGCGAGGGCCTGCAGCATGAAGGTCGTCAGCAACAGGCGGAAGGGGCGGTCGGAGCGGATGACCCGGAGCTGGTCGGCGAAGGTCGTACTCGTGACGACCACCTGCCGCACCGGCGCGAGGCGGGTGCCGCGCCAGGCTCCCCACGATCCGAGGGCGATCATCGCAGCGACGAAGAAGCCGACCCCGCGATAACCCCACTCGGGTCCGAGGGCATCGCGGATCGCGGGTGAGGCCCCACCGCTGACGAGGATCGCGAGGGCGAGGATCGCCACCCGCCAGGTCATCAAGCGGGTGCGTTCGTCGTAGTCGTCGGTGATCTCGGCGGGCATCGCTACGTAGGGGACCTGGAAGAACGCGTAGGCGGTCGCGCAGGCGAGGTAGGCCACCGCGACCCAGGCGGCGCCGACCCACATCGGGGTGGCCGGGCCGAGGAAGAGCAGGGCGAAGGCGGCCGCGAGGAGCAGGCCCGCCCGGATGAGGAAGGGCCGCCGCTTCCCGTCCGGGTGCTCGGACCGGTCGCTGACCCGGCCGGCGATCGGGTTGAGGATGACGTCCCACGCCTTGGGCAGGAAGACGATGACCCCGGCCATCCCGGCGGCCACCCCCAGGTGGTCGGTCAGGTAGGGCAGCAGCAGCAGCCCGGGCACGGTGCCGAAGGCGCCGGTCGCGACCGACCCGAGTCCATAGCCGCGCCGCACGGCGGGGTCGAGCGGGGGGCTCTGGGCCACGGTCATGCTCGCACCCTAGCCACCGCGGTTCGCCGTGCGGGGGATTCCGACGGATCCGGTCGTGGGTCAAGAACCGGCGGGTGGGCCAGCGCGCCAGCCCTCGTGGACGACAGCGACGGCTCCGGCCGCGAGCGTGATGGTCCCGGCGACCGGGGTGTCGGTGACGAGGTCGTGACCCGCAGCGGTCAGCGTCTGCTCGGCCTCCGTGTGGTTGAGCAGGAAGAGCCACGCGTCGTCGCCGGAGACCCGGCGGGTGACCTCGACTCCCAGGGGTAGGTCGGGAACCGGGGGCGTGACGCCGCTCTGCAGCAGGACGTCGTCCAGCAGTCCCCCGAGGGTGTCGTCGTCGGGCAGCGTGCTGAGGTACCACGCGGCTCCGTCGCCCACGTCCCGGCGCGTGACGGCGGGTCGCCCGGCGAGGGGCCCAGCGGCATACGACATCATCGCCGTGGCGCACGACCCATCGCACGCTCGACGTCGGCTTTCGGATGCTCCTGGCGCTGCAGGGCCACGCTGGTATCGACCCGCCTCGCGACGGGGCGGGACGCGACCACGAGCTCCGTGCCCATCCTCGGCCCGGCCCAGGGCTACCTGCTCGACGTCCGCGCGGTCTGAGCGCTCAGCTGCAGTCCGCGCACCGGCCGAGCAGGGCGGCATGGGACGTGTCCAGCACGAAGCCGAGATCCGCTTTCAGTCTCGCGGCGACGCCGTCGAACGTCCCCGGCGGCACGTCGAGCACCCGACCGCAGGAGCCACACTGCACGTGGGCGTGACTCGCCGGCTCCACCCCGTGGCCGTATGCCGCTGTGCTCGGTTCGTGACCAGACCCCTCGGTCTCCGGGGTGGCGAGGTGATAGACCGTCGTGGCTCCGCCGAGGTGCACGTGGGTCAGTTCACCGACCTCCGTCAGGGCAGTGAGGGTGCGATAGACCGTGGCCCGGTGGATGGACGGCTCGAGCTCGGCCACGCGCAGGCCGATCTGCTCGGCGGTGAGGTGCTCGTCGCTGTGGTCGGAGGCGTCGAGGACGCGTAGCACGGCGTGCCGAGCCGGGGTGACCCGCTCGCCGGCCGACCGGAGCCGGGTCAGGGCGGCCGCCACCCGCGGACGGTCGCCGGACGTGCTGTTCACCCGGCCATTGTGCCTCGTCGGGATGGCCGGGGACGATGGTGGCAGACTGCCAAGCGGTAGATCGTCGGGAAGGACCACACCATGCGTGCACTGACCAAGTTGACGGCCGGCCCCGGACTCGAGCTCGTGGACCGGCCCGAGCCGGTGTGTGGGCCGCGCGACGTCAAGATCCGGGTGCTGCGCGCCGGGCTGTGCGGCACCGACCTGCACCTCGAGCAGTGGGACGACTGGGCCGCCTCCACGGTCACGCCGCCGCTCGTCATCGGGCACGAGTTCTATGGCGAGGTGGTGCAGGTCGGCGAGGACGTCATCGATGTCGTGGTCGGGGACCGGGTCTCCGGCGAGGGCCACATCGTCTGCGGCATGTGCCGCAACTGTCGTGCCGGGCGCCGCCACCTCTGCATCCGCACGAAGGGCATCGGAGTGAACCGGGACGGCGCCTTCGCCGACTTCGTCGTGATCCCCGGGAGCAACGTCTGGGTCCAGCCGGCGCACCTCGACCCGGACCTCGGTGCGGTCTTCGACCCGCTCGGCAACGCGACCCACACGGCCCTGCAGTGGCCGATGGTGGGCGAGGACGTCGTCATCACCGGGGCCGGGCCGATCGGGATCATGGCGGCTGCGATCGCTCGTCACGCGGGCGCCCGCTACGTGGTCGTGTCGGACACGAGCGACTACCGCCTTGCCCTCGCCCGGGGCGCGGGTGCCGACCTGACCATCAACGTGACCCGGCAGTCCCTCGCCGATGCGCAGGCGGCCCTCGGGATGAGGGAGGGCTTTGACATCGCACTGGAGATGTCGGGCGCCGCGCCTGCGGTCTCTGACCTGATCGCCAACATGAACCACGGCGGCCGGATCGCCCTGCTCGGGCTGCCCCACCAGTCGTACGACCTCGACTGGGGCAAGGTGATCACCCATATGATCACCCTCAAGGGCATCTACGGCCGGGAGATGTACGACACCTGGTATGCGATGTCGCAGATGATCGCGACGTCGGAGGTCTTCCGCGCCGCCGTGAGCCAGGTCATCACCCACCGTTTCAAGGCCGAGCAGTGGCAGGAGGCCTTCGACACCGCCCGATCCGGTCAGTGCGGCAAGGTCGTCCTCGACTGGAGTTGAGGGGGAGATGACACAGATGCCAGCCAACTCGGGCGCCGCACCGGAGGCGGGACCGGTCCGGCCGCGTCCGCTCGTCCTGCTGCACGGGCTCGGGCAGTCGCCGATCGCCTGGCAGGACTTCGTGTCAGCTCTCGGCGCCGGGCGTTCGATGCACGCCCCGTGGATGAAGGGGCTCAAGCCCAATGACCCGGTCGGGTTCGACTTGGGAGAGGCAGCGGAGGCGGTGGCGAACGAGCTTGAGCTACAAGGGATTGCACGAGCGGACTTCCTCGGCGTCTCCGTCGGCGGCAGCGTAGCCCTGCGGCTCGCAGTGGAGCGGCCAGAGCTCGTGGGCCGACTGGTCCTCGCCGGGGCGATGGTCCGACCGTCGGCCCGGTCGCTGCGGATGCAGAAGCTCGCGCTGCGCCTCATCCCCGAGACCAAGCTCGTCGATGCCGGGGTGTCCCGTCCGCGGATGCTCGCCGTCTTCGACGCCCTCAAGACCTTTGACGCCACCGAGTCGCTGGCGGCCGTGAGCGCGCCGACGC
>JBDTAU010000354.1:0-3803 GCA_039924465.1 Dermatophilaceae bacterium | reverse complement strand
ATGGCCAACAGGTGGGTGCGCGGCAGAGCACGGTCGGCGGCGTGTCCGTCATCGAGATCACGGTGAGCGCGCCGCTGCCCGTGATGGGACTGCTCGGCCCGGTCGGACGGCTCACCGTCTCCGGCCGAGCCTTCGACGAGCGCCAGGTCCTGCAGGTGCAGCCATGATCCGGCCCGAGCAGCGGGAGGACGGCCGAGCGATCATCGAGTTCATCGCCCTCGGGGTGATCATGCTGATCCCGCTCACGTATCTCGTCCTGACCATGGCCCGACTGCAGGCCGGAGCCTTCTCCGCCTCGCTCGCCGGCCGAGAGGCGGGCCGGGCCTTCGTCACTGCCTCGACGGACGGGCAGGGCCATGAGCGAGCCCAAGCCGCAGCGCGTCTCGCGTTCGAGGACTTCGCCTTCGATGATGGCGCGGGGGTGACGGTGGACTGTGACGGCTCACCGTGCCTGCGCCCGGATGGTCGGATCAACACCACCGCGTCGGTGTCGGTGCCGCTGCCCCTCATCCCCGACATCTTCGCTGATCACCTGCCGACGTCGATCACCCTCTCCTCGACCCACCTGCAGGTCGTCGACCGGTACGTGGCCCGATGAGCAGACACCGCCCGCTGGCCCCGCCCATCACGGGTGGCGTCGGGGATACCGGCGCGGACGAGCCCCGACGGGGCGACGACGGGCAGATCTCGATCCTCATCCTCGGCCTCTTCATGATCACCCTTCTCCTCGTGCTCGGTGGGATCGACGTCACCGCGGCGCAACTCGCTCGGATGCGCTTGCTGGATACCGCGGACTCCGTGGCGCTCGACGCAGCGGATGCGCTTGACCTCGAGGCCGCCTACCGGGGTGGTGTGACGGGGCAGGTGCTCTTGACCGACGACTCCGTGCGCCGGACAGCGGTGGAGCACCTGGCCGCAGTCCCACGGCCGACCGGGATCTCGCAGTGGGCGATCGGAGCGGGGACAGGCAGTCCCGACGGTCGTTCGGCCGTGGTGACGGTCTCGGGGCGAGCCACCCTGCCGATGAGTGGCTGGGTCCTCGATCGCCTCGGCGGCAGCGTCACCATCACGGTTCAGTCCCGGGCCCGCGCCCCACTGTCCTAACCCGTCGCGCCCGACGTGCCCGGCGTCCCGACGTCCCCGAATGGGCTGCCCCCTCTCGGGAGACCCAGCATGATGGCGTCATGACCGAGCACCCGACCTCCACCGGGATCGCCTACACGCGGTCGGGCCGTGGGCCGGGACCAGAGCAGTCCGGAGATGGCCACGACCCCCGTGGTGTCGTCCTCGTCCATGGGTGGTGTTGTGACCGTTCCTACCTCGCGCCGCAGGGTGAGCACCTGGCGCCGACCCGCTCGGTCGTGGCCCTCGACCTGCGCGGCCACGGCTCCAGCACCACCCTCAGCACCACCCCCGCCAGCACCACCCCCGCCAGCACCACCCCCGCCGGCGCCGATGATGCGTACGCGATCACCGACTTCGCGGACGATGTCGCGTCGGTCCTCACCGACGCGGGTCTGGACCAGCCCATCGTCATCGGCCACAGTCTCGGGGGGCTCGTCGCCCTCGAGTGCGCCGCTCGGGGGCAGGCATCCGCCGTCGTCCTTCTCGACCCTGCCCCGATCCTCGACGAGCGCGGCCGGTCCTACTTCGCCCGGTCCGTGCCTGACGTCGAGGCCGATGTGGACGGAGCGTGGCGGCGCCGCTTCGTCGACCGGATCGTGCTACCGACGGACACCGTCCGGCTCGACGAGATCCGCAGCGACTTCGCGGCGGTCGACCCGCACGTCGCGGCGACCACGATGCGGGGCATGGCGACCTATGACTCGGCCGCGGCGCTTCGGGCCATCTCGGTCCCGGTGCTGATCATCTCGGCAGCGCACCCGGAGGACCCTGCACCCCTGCGTGACCTGCTCCCACACCTCGTGACGGGGCAGACCGTCGGCGCCGGCCACTTCCTCCAACTGGAGGTGCCCGAGCAGGTCAACGCGATGATCGACCGCTTCCTCGCCCTGTGGGGCTGAGGGGCCGCGCCACGCGACTGCCGTAGGCTGTCGGGTTGTGACTGTTGACTTCTCCCAAGAACTGAAGGACCTGCACGCGACGATGGACTCCGTGCGCTCCGTCACCGACCTCGAGGGGTTGGCCCTGCGCATCGCAGATCTGGAGAAGCAGGCCTCGGCACCTAACCTGTGGGACGACCCGGACAAGGCGCAGGTCGTCACCTCAGAGTTGTCCCGGGCCAACTCCGAGCGGGACCGCGTGCTGGAGATGGACGGCCGCATCGAGGACCTCGAGACGCTCGTCGAGATGGCGACCGAGGAAGCCGACCAGGCGACGATGGACGAGGCCCAGCGAGAGCTGGTCACCCTCAAGAAGGACATCGGCGAGCTCGAGGTGCGCACCCTGCTGTCCGGGGAGTACGACGAGCGCGACGCGCTGATTACCATCCGTTCCGAAGCCGGCGGCGTCGACGCGGCCGACTGGGCCGAGATGCTCATGCGGATGTACCTGCGCTGGGCCGAGCGGCACGACTACCCGACCAAGGTGATGGACACCAGCTACGCCGAGGAGGCGGGCCTGAAGTCCGCGACCTTCGAGGTCAACGTGCCCTACGCCTTCGGCCACCTCAACGTCGAGGGCGGCACGCACCGCCTCGTGCGGATCAGCCCCTTCGACAACCAGGGCCGGCGCCAGACCAGCTTCGCCGCTGTCGAGGTGATCCCGCTCATCGAGAGCGACGACTCGGTGGAGATCCCCGAGAACGACATCAAGGTCGACGTCTTCCGCTCTTCCGGTCCCGGCGGGCAGAGCGTCAACACGACCGACTCCGCGGTCCGCATGACGCACCTGCCGACCGGCATTGTCGTGTCGATGCAGAACGAGAAGTCCCAGATCCAGAACCGCGCCGCCGCCCTGCGCGTCCTGCAGTCCCGGCTGCTGCTCCAGCGCAAGGCCGAGGAGGCGGCGGTCAAGAAGGAGATGGCGGGCGACGTCAAGGCCAGTTGGGGCGAGCAGATGCGCTCCTACGTGCTCAACCCCTACCAGATGGTCAAGGACCTGCGCACCGACTACGAGACCGGCAACCCGAGCGCGGTCTTCGACGGAGACATCGACGGCTTCATCGAGGCCGGGATCCGGTGGCACATCGCCCAGAAGAAGGCCAACGCATAACTCGCGCCGTCACGCCGAATCCTGCGGAACCGGCCTCCTCAGGCCGCCACGCCACGCCCGAGCGCGGGAAAGCGCGGCTTTTCCGGGTCCGGGACGTAACCTCAAAGGCGGTCCGGCGGCCCTCTTCCGTATGCCGCTGAGGTCCTTCCCCGCCGAACGCACACCTTCCGAGCCGTCCCCCAGAAGTCGAGGCACGTCCGCATGATTCTCTTCGAGAACGTCACGAAGACGTATCCCAAGACGAAGCGACCCGCCCTCAACGACGTCTCCCTCGAGATCCCGCGCGGTGAGTTCGCCTTCGTCGTCGGCAAGTCCGGCTCCGGCAAGTCCACCCTGCTGCAACTGGTCATCAAGGAGCAGGACGCGTCGGAGGGTCGGATCCTCGTCGCCGGTCGTGCCCTGGCGCGGTTACCCGACCGGAAGGTGCCGGCCCTGCGTCGCGAGATCGGGTGTGTCTTCCAGGACTTCCGGCTGCTGCCCAACAAGACGGTCTTCCAGAACGTCGCCTATGCCCTGCAGGTCCTCGGCTACGGCCGCTCCCGGATCCGCCAGACGGTCCCCGAGACCCTTGAGCTGGTGGGCCTCGCGGGCAAGGAGAAGCGCTTCCCGCACCAGCTCTCCGGCGGCGA
>JBDTAU010000353.1:0-3224 GCA_039924465.1 Dermatophilaceae bacterium | reverse complement strand
AGAAACTGCCCGGAGGCGGTCATGTAGCTGCCCGATGGCGGACATGAAACTTGCCCGCTGACGGTCATGGGGTCTGCCCGACACGAGTTCTCTGCCTTGCCGCGTCCCGCGGTTGAGGCCCCTCCTGGGGTGCGGTTGCGGTGCTGAAGCGCCGACCGCCCCCAGGAGGGACACCATGAAGTCTGCCGAGGAGATCATGGACATGTTGGAAGCGTTTGATTTGACCGGGTCGTAGCGTGATGCCGACGACGAGGCGGTGGCCGTGGCAATAGGGCTGCGCACGGCCGCCAGCGCCGGCATCGGCGAGCACGCCGACCGCGCCGCCGCCGAGAAAGCTCGAACACCTGCTCCCGGCGCGGTTACGCCACCGCCTAGGCGCGCTCAGTGCAGCCGCCGAGACCGTACCCGCCGCCTGAGATCTGACGTGTATGCCGCTCCCGCCGAGCAGGACCTGCCCGACGTGGGTCACCCGAACCTGCCCAGCGGCTGAGCTCGGCCTCGAAGCAGGAGTTCACCCGCCACGAAGGCGCGGCGTGCCCCAAGCTGCCAACTCCGGCTCATGGGCCCTGGTGTCATCCCACTCGTCCAGGTTGGCCCGCAAGACCGTGGCCAGTGCTTGATCGTTCAGGGTCAGGTCGATCGGGTCTATCGGGATGGCAACATCCCACACCTGCTTAAGTGTGCGGTCGTCCACGATCTCGAGAACGACTTCTGCGCCAGCCTGATCCGCTGAAAGAGTCACCGCTAAGACATTGAGATAGTGCGACCTGGACCGGTGAGGCAGGCTCTCGTTGACGAGATCGACGAACCGGGGCGCATGGACATCAGCCATGACAGCCTCCTAGGCCTTAGATGTTCTGGTAAACCGGGCAGTCCGTACGGTGGGCGGGTGACAGGGCCGGTCGCCGGCTGAACTCGGGCACACCCCGAGACTAGTGGTGGGCCGGCGCCGGTAAGGACGACGTAACTGTCGATCCTGACCTCGTCCGTGCGCCTAATCGCCGCCAGCCGGGCGCATCGATCCGGGCTGCCGGGGGCCGCGAACGCCACCCCCGGGGGTCTCCTTTTCCACCCCACGCGGTTTTCACGTGCTCGCCTGTCTACTGGTGAGCTGATCGGCATCAGGCGGAGCTGCCTCGTGGACGTGGAAACGGGCGAACTGGGACCATGGGCCGGTGATGGAAGTGCGGGTGGTGACCCCGCAGGAGTGGCGGCTGTGGCGTCAGCTGAGATTGACGGCGCTTGCCGAGGCACCTGCCGCGTTCGGTTCGACGTTGGCCGACTGGAGCGGTGCTGGCGACACCGAGCAGCGATGGCGCGCCCGGCTGCGCGACGTCGCGTTCAACGTGGTCCTGACGTGGCAGGGCGAGCCCCTCGGCATGGTCAGTGCGACCGGGCCCGATGATCAGGGGCGGATCGAGCTGATCTCCATGTGGATCGCCCCCCGGGCTCGAGGACGGGGCGTCGGGGACGAAGCGGTGCGTCAGGTCCTGGCCTGGGCACAGCAACGGCACCCGGTCAGCCGGGTCGTGCTGTCCGTGGTGACGGACAACGACCGTGCAATCCACTTGTATGAACGCCATGGCTTCGTCGATGCCGGTCCCTCTCCTGATGGGCCCGGCGAGCGACTCATGCTCCACCAAACGAGCGCCCGACAGACGACTCGCGCACGGTAGTTGCCACCGCTGCACGTTGAGGACGACCCACAAGAACGGGTCGACGCCGTGCCAGGCGATCACCGCTCAAAGCGAACGGCAAACGGACCCGCAGCAGATCCCGCTGACTCGAGGGGTGGGTGTTGGTGCTTGCCTGGTGACACGATGAGTCTCGTCCTCGGTCGGGGTGTGGAGGTCACTCCCGTCAAACGTGCTCGAAACATGGAGGTGTCTTGAAGCTCTTGCTCACCTCGGGCGGCGTCACGAACCCGAGCATTCAATCCGCGCTGGTCAACCTGCTTGGCAAGCCGATCACCGAGTGCAGAGCTCTCGCGATCCCAACGGCGCAGTGGGGCCACCCGATGTGCGGGCCGGTCTCGGTGCGGGGCTTCGTCGTGGGCGAGCCCCCGTCGCTCTTGAGCAGTTTGGGTTGGAAGTCGGTGGGGGTCCTTGAGTTGACGGCGCTGCCGAGCATCGGCCAGGAGCGGTGGGTGCCGTGGGTCCGGGACGCCGACGTGCTGTTGGTGGATGGTGGCGATGCGACGTACCTGTGCCACTGGATGCGGGAGTCCGGGCTGGCGGAGCTCCTGCCGTCGCTGCCAGCGATGGTCTGGGTAGGGGTGAGCGCCGGGAGCATGGTGATGACCCCCCGGATTGGTGCTGACTTCGTCGAGTGGCCGTCCGCGCCGGACGATCGCACGCTCGGGATCGTTGATTTCTCGATCTTCCCGCACCTGGACCACGAAATGATGCCGGAGAACAGCCTTGCCGAGGCTGGGAGGTGGGCCACCGAGATGGGGGGGACGTCCTACGCCATCGATGACCAGACGGCCATCAAGGTGATCGACGGCGACGTTGAGGTCGTTTCGGAGGGCCACTGGAAGCAATTCAACTTGTAACGGCAGCGCCCGCGTCTGGAGTGGCGGGCGGCCGTCCGTGCTCGGATGCGACGCGATCAAGCATCGGCTGTCGGGACACGTTGACTGGTCAGCGCGTCTGATTTCGGGGGTGATACCTGGCGGTTCGCTCGTTTCCATGCTTGTAGTTTCCGGTCAAGCGGGCCATGAGCTGGTGCGGGTCGACGTTCTCTACCTCCGTCAAGAACCGAGCCGCGACATTGCCGCGCAGAGTCGTGGCGCGGCGACCGTGGTGGGTGATGACGACCTTGTCGCCAGTCTGGACGTAGGTGAAGCCGGTGGGTGATTGCGCCATGACCGACAGCCTGCCTCAGTGAGGCATGCCCACGCTCGTGCCGACAGATCGATCACCCAGTCGACAGGATGGCGAAGGTACGGACGGGGAACGGAATCTGAAACGGGCCGCGTCTTCGACCACCGTCGCCGGAAGAACGAAGGATGAAACCCTGGTCCTGCACCTGCCTGAGGGGTCAGGACGGTTCAGCGTTCAGGCTCTGCACTCAAAGGTAGTTCCCACAATTGCCCCGTTGTGGTTTCCCGAGACTCCCGACCGGAGCGATCTGGTCGGGGGTTTCGTCGTTGTCGGGCATACGAATTTGAACCGGCCCGGGTTTTCCGCCGCTGGTCAAACGAGCTGTCCCTCGAGGGTGAG
>JBDTAU010000352.1:0-3425 GCA_039924465.1 Dermatophilaceae bacterium | reverse complement strand
ACGCCTTCTGGTCCACCAGCTCCGCGGCGGGACCACCCACCTGGGCGTCGGCTCCCGGGATCGCATGCACGGCGGTCCGCAGGTCCTCGATCGTCTGGTCGGAGGCGTCGGTGCCGGGGCCGGAGTTCGTGACGACGGACAGGCGGGTCAGGCCAGTGCTGGTCCCGCCATCCCGGGTCACCCTCACCACGCCGTCCACGGCGCTCGCAGCCGAGGTCACCGCCGGGGCGGAGTCCGACCTGGTGACGACGACCGCGGGGGCGGCTTCACCAGCAGGGAAGTGGTCCGCGAGGACCGTGAAACCGGTCTGCGACTCAGCCGCCACCCGGAACTTCTGGGTCGAGCTGAGCCCGAAGTGCGAGCCAGCGAGCCCAGCGGCGAAGACCCCGAGCAGCGCGACGGCGACCACGGCCACCACTGCCGCTCGCTTGATGCCAAAGGCGGCGATCCGCGCCCAGACACCGTGGTCCGCGCGGGGCTGGCCGGGGCGCGGCACGAACGGCCAGAAGACCTGACGCCCGACGACGGCCAAGGCAGCCGGCAGGACGAGCAGGCCGAAGGCAAGCGCGACGAGCAGCCCGATGGCCGAGGCGACACCGAGCCCCGAGGTCGACGGGACCACGGCGAGCGCGAGCGCCAAGAGGGAGAGCACGACGGTCAGGTTGCTGGCGAGGATGGCGGGCGCCGTCCCGGCCCAGGCGCGCCGGAGGGCGACCCGGTGGTCATCGTCCTTGCCGAGCTCCTCGCGGTAGCGGGAGATGAGCAGCAGGGCGTAGTTGGCCCCGGCGCCGAAGACGAGCACGCTGATGATGCCACCGTCGAAGGAGAGGTCCCAGGCCTTCCCGGCCGCGGCCGTGAGGACGCCGGCCACCTGGTCGGCGAAGGCGACGACGATGAGCGGCACGAGCCAGAGGGTCGGGCTGCGATAGGTCAGCAGCAGCAGGAGGGCGACGATGCCGATGGTGATGGCCAGCAGGGTGAAGTTCGCACCGTCGAAGGCAGACGCCACATCTGCACCGAAGGCCGGTCCCCCGGTGACGTAGGTCGACACGCCCGGCACCGCATTCGCGGCCACCGACGCACGCATCGCCTTGATGGTCGTCGCAATCTCGGTGTTGGGCCGGTTGGCATCGATCAGGACGGGAGCCATCGCGGCCCGGCCGTCCTGCGACTCGGTGGGCGGGACCGGCGGCGCCTCCACGGAGCCGGCAACCGTCGCGCCCTGGCTGGTCGCGGCGGCGAGGTCGGCCGCCGTCAGCGCGCCCCCGTCAGCACGCTCCCAGACGAGCAGGGCCGGCGCCTTGTCGGCGCCGGGGAACTGCTGCTCGAGAACGGACACGACGTGCGACTCGCTCGTCGTCGGCAGGTCTGCGGAGCTCCCCGCGGTCTGCTCGATCCCGCGCAGGCCGCCGATCAGCCCGCCCGCGACGAGCAGGGCGATCAGGAGGGTCAGCCACGCGCCGCGCCGGGACGTGATCCCGCGCGCCAGGCCGGCTCCGCGGCTGTTCACCGGGGTGGTGGGGTCCGCGGTGGGAGTGCGCAGAGACGGCTGTCGTGGGGTCGATTCTGGAGTCAGTTGTGGGGTTTTGAGGGCCATGCCTCCAGCGTGCGGTCGCCCCGAGGTGGTTCCCCTCCATCAAAAGGTTGAACTCCTGCTCGACCGAAACGCGGCGAGTCGACTCAGGGGGCGGGGGCCACCACAGCCGTCAGGGCAGCGCGTGCCCCGACCAGGGCCGGGCCGTACCACGTCAGGAGGCGTCCGCTCAGCAGTGCGGTTCGGGTCCGGGCGAACGCCTCCGGACCGTCCTGGGCGGTGAAGACGTAGGGTTCGTCAGGCAGCAGGACGACATCGATGTCGTCCCGGTCCAGGTCGACCAGGTCAACGTGGGGGTAGCGCTCAGGGTGGTCGGCAAAGACGTTGTCCCAGCCGAGCCGCGCCACGAGGTCCCCGGTGAAGGTCGAGGAGCCGACGACCATCCACGGGTCGCGCCAGATCGCGACGGCCACCCGCGTCGTCGGGGCGGGAACCGGGCCGGACCACTCCCGCTCCGCCTCATCAAGCCACGGCGGGCTCGCTGCTCCCAGCCCCTCCGCGAAGAGGCGTCGCATCGACGTGAACGCCTGCGGCACCGTCTCGATGTCGGTGACCCACACGGGTATGCCGCTCTCCCGCAGCCGGCGCACGTCGAGCTCGCGGTTTTCCTCCTTGTTGGCCACCACGAGGTCCGGACGCAGCTCCCTGATCGCGCCGAGGTTCGGGTTCTTGGTGCCCCGGACCCGTTGCACCGCCAGGTCTTGCGGGTGGGTGCACCAGTCGGTTGCCCCGACGAGCACGTCGGGACAGGTGGCCGCGATGGCCTCCGTCAGGGACGGGACCAGCGACACGACCCGCCGAGGGCTGGACGGGAGGTGGGCGGCATACCCCATGTCATCAACAACAGGAAACATCACAGCATCACCCAACCACGCGGCCTTCCGGGGGTACTCGGGGGCGCAGGCCGACCGCGGTCGCGCGCCCCCGAGCAGCTACACGTTGCGGCGGTACTGGCCCCCGACCTCGAAGAAGGCCTCGGTCACCTGTTGCAGCGAGCACACCCGGGCCGCGTCCATCAGGACGTCGAAGACGTTGCCACCCTCGATCGCGACCTGGCGCAGCGCCTCGAGCGCCTCCTTGGCCTCGACCTGGTGCGCCTGCTGGAAGTCGTGGACCCGCTTGAGCTGGGACTGCTTCTCCTCCTCGGTGCCACGGGCCAACTCGATCGTCTTCGGCTCCTCGCCGTGCGGGTGGCGGAAGGTGTTGACACCGATGATCGGCAGCGACCCGTCGTGCTTGCGGCGCTCATAGAGCATCGACTCGTCCTGGATCTTGCCCCGCTGGTAGCCGGTCTCCATCGCTCCGAGGACGCCACCACGCTCGGTCATCTTGTCGAACTCGCGCAGCACCTCCGCCTCGACGAGGTCGGTCAGCTCCTCGATGATGAACGAGCCCTGGAGCGGGTTCTCATTCATGGCCAGGCCCCACTCACGGTTGATGATGAGTTGGATCGCGAGGGCCCGGCGGACGGACTCCGCGCTCGGGGTCGTCACGGCCTCGTCATAGGCGTTGGTGTGCAACGAGTTGGCGTTGTCATAGATCGCGCAGAGGGCCTGCAACGTCGTGCGGATGTCGTTGAACTGCATCTCCTGCGCGTGCAGGCTCCGACCGGACGTCTGGACGTGGTACTTCAGCTTCTGCGACCGGTCGTTGGCACCGTACTTCTCCCGCATCGCCACGGCCCAGATGCGCCGGGCGACCCGACCGAGCACGTTGTACTCGGGGTCCATGCCGTTGCTGAAGAAGAACGACAGGTTGGGCGCGAAGTCATCGATCGACATCCCGCGGGCGAGGTAGCTCTCGACGTAGGTGAAGCCGTTGGCCAGGGTGA
>JBDTAU010000351.1:0-4763 GCA_039924465.1 Dermatophilaceae bacterium | reverse complement strand
GGCCTCTATGCCGTCGGGTCGGCCCTGTCCGGGCTCGTCTTCGGGAGCATCTCCCACGGCCGCAGCCTGATCAAGCTGCTCCTCGCCGGCACCCTCGGCATGGTCATCCTCGAAGCCCCGCTGCTCTTCGCGCCCAACCTTCCGGTCCTCGCGATCGTCATGCTCTTCGCCGGGATCGCGACGGCGCCCACCCTCATCACGACGATGAACCTCATCGCGCGGCTGGTCCCCACGTCGCAGCTCAACGAGGGCATGACGATCGTGCTCACCGGCCTCATCATCGGCATCGCCGGCGGCTCAGCCGTGTCCGGCGTCGTGGTCGACCGGATCGGCGCTCGCCAGGGCTTCCTCGTCGCCGTGGTCGCCGGCGCACTGGCCGTCGTCATGGCGCTCGGGACCCGGGCCTTCCTCACCAAGCGGGACCTGCACCGGCTGCGCTGACCCGGCCCCGCACCACGATCACTCCCCTCGCGGACCCGGCTCAGCGGCATACCAACGCTGTCGTATGCCGCTGAGCGAGGGACTCGGCGTCAGCCTGCGACGTCGAGGGCGGGCTCGCTCTCCGGCTTCGCGGCCCGTCGGGTCGGCGCGGGGCCGAGGTCGACGGAGGGCAGGAAGGCGGTCGCGACCCAGGCCAGGACCAGGACCGCGGAGGCGACGAGGAACACGGTGGACATGGCATCGGCGAACCCGACGAGGAACGGCTTGGCCAGGCGCGGGTCGAGCTGCTGGATGAAGGAGCTGTCCGACAGGGCGTTGGCACCGATCCCGCCGGTGCCCCCCGACTGTGCCGATGCCTGGAGCTGCTCGATGAAGGCCTTGTTGGCAGCCGGGTTGCCGCCGGTCGGGTTGCGCAGGGCCGCCTGGAAGTCGGCCGAGGGCGCGAGCCGGGTGAAGGCATCACCGATCTTGGTGCCGGCCTGGGAGAAGAGGATCGACAGGAAGACCGCGGTGCCGAGGGTGCCACCGATCTGGCGGGTGAAGGTGGCGGACGAGGTGGCCACCCCCATGTCGCGCCGGTTGACGGCGTTCTGCACGGCCAGGGTGAGTGGCTGGAAGTTGAAACCGAGGCCGATACCGAAGAAGACCATCACGATCATCGTCTTCCACAACGGGGTGTCGGCGCCGACGTAGTGGAACGCGAAGAGTGCGAAGACGAGCAGGCCAGCACCGATGATCGGGTACTTCCGGTAGCGGCCGGTCCGCGAGATCATCTGGCCCGAGAAGATCGAGCCGCTCATGATCCCGAGGGTCATCGGCAGCAGCATCAGGCCGGCCGCCGTCGGGGAGGCGCCCTTGACGATCTGGAGGTAGAGGGGCAGTGCGGCCAGGCCGCCGAACATGCCCATGCCGATGAAGATCGAGGCGATCGAGGCGGAGGCCACGGTGCGGTTGGTGAAGAGCCGCAACGGGATCAGGGCTTCGTCTGCCATGGCCCGCTCGACGAGGAAGAACGCGACTGCGCCGATGATCCCGATGGCGAAGAGTGACAGGGACCGGCCGGAAGCCCAGCCCCACTCGCGACCCTGCTCGGCGACGATGAGCAATGGGACGACGGTGACGGTGAGGCTGACCGCGCCCCAGTAGTCGATCCGGTGGTTGAGCCGGGTGTGGTTCAGGTGCAGGGTGCGGGTCACGACGATGAGGGCCGCGATGGCGATCGGGACGTTCACGAGGAAGACCCAGCGCCAGCCGGCGATGCCGAGGATGGTGCTCTGGCCGGCCAGGAGGCCGCCGACCACGGGGCCGATGACGCTTGAGGTGCCGAAGACCGCGAGGAAGTAGCCCTGGTACTTGGCGCGCTCGCGGGGCGGGACGATGTCGCCGATGATCGCGAGGGCGAGGGAGAAGAGGCCTCCGGCGCCGATGCCCTGGACCGCGCGGAAGGCGGCGAGGGAGGGGATCGACCAGGCCGTGGTGCACAGCATGGAGCCGATCGTGAAGATCGAGATCGCGAAGATGAAGTACTTCTTGCGACCGTAGATGTCGGAGAGCTTGCCGTAGAGCGGCGTCGCGATCGTGCTCGTGATCAGGTAGGCCGTCGTGACCCAGGCCTGGCCGGCGAGGTCCTTGAGGTCGTCGGCGATGACACGCATGGCGCTGGCGACGATGGTCTGGTCGAGAGCCGCCAGAAACATCCCCATCATGAGGCCGATGAGGATGGTGATGATCTCCTTGTGCGCCAGGGGCGCGCGAGGTATGTCGGAGTGCTGCTCGCCGGTGGCAGTGGTCATGTCAATCCTTTTCGGTGATGAGGTCGATCCGGCCGGGAGGCAGCGCCTGGCCCCGGTTGCGCAGTGACTGGTCCAACAGATCGGCGAGCGCTTCCAACTGGTGGGAGAACGCCTCGACGCCCTCGTTGTCCCAGTCGGTGAGCATGCGTTGGAACCATTCGGAGCGCTTGGTCTGGATGGTTCGGAGAACGTCGCGGCCCTCGGCGCTGAGGGAGACCACCTGGGCGCGGCCGTCCTCGGGGTCCGCCTCTTTTGACACCAGTGCGTGCCGCTCCAGGTGGGCCACGTGTCGGCTGACGGTGGAGACGTCGCTGTGGATCAGGTCCGCGATGGTGGAGACCCGCTCGGGGTCCCGGGCGAGCACGAAGAGGATCGGGTAGGCGGCGGCGTCGACGCCGGGGTGGACCCGCGGGGCCGTGCTCCTCGCGGCGATGAAGAGCTTCTGGACGCGCAACAGGGCATGGAACAGGTCGTTCGCGGACTGCTGGGAGACGGTCATCTGAGCCTGACGATGGTTGGTTGCAACACGCAACTATCTAATACAACGCTCGACTATCTACCGCGGCGCGGCTCGTGTCAACCTCGAGCGGATGGTCCGGGGTCGGCAGTGGCCCGCGTCGAGCGGCTCAGTTCGAGAGGTGCGCGTCCCTCGGTGCGTGCACCGAGGCGGGTGCAGTCAGGGCATGAAAGCGAGCGAGTCGAGCAGCCGGCGGGCCAACGCCTCATCACCGGTGACGGTGAAGCCGATGTCGGAGGTCGAGCGACGGCCGGCTGCGCGCCGGGTCAGGGCATCGGTCGTCAACCGGATCGTGGTGACCTCGAGCTGCTCGTCGCCCACGGGGCGGTCGTGCCCGCTGAAGAGGAGTTCGCCGTAGGGGCGGCCGTCCGCACCGATCGTGACGCGAACGCCTTCCCTGGCCATCACCGGGCCAGTGACCTCGAGGACCACGGCGTGACCGGGCTCGATCTGGGCCACCCGGGCGGCGATGCGTGGCAGTGACTCGAGGGTGGAGGCCGTGAAGACCGCGGCGGCGGGGGAATCGAGGTCTCCCGGTCGGTCAAGGGCGTTGCGGATGTCCTGCTCGTGGACCCAGACGTCGCTGATCCGCGCCCGCAAGTGCTGGCCGAAGGTGGTGTCGTCCCCGAAGATTCCACCGATCACGGTGTCGAGGCCGGCGTCAGAGCCCCGGAGTTGCGCCATCCGTTCGGGGTGGAAGTCTGCGAGCTCCGTCACCACGGCGCGGCCGCTCCAACCGCGGCGTGCCTCGACGTCGATCTCGACCGCGCGGGCGAAATCGTGCTTGAGGTGCGAGTAGTCCGGCACGCGAATCTTTTCACGTCGGATGCCGGCGAAGGTCTTCTCGGCTCCGACGACGTGTGAGATCTGGTCCTTGACGGTCCAGCCCGGGCAGTCGGTCGGTGTGTCGAAGTCCGCTTCGCGGCAGGACCAGCCGAGATCGATGACGGCCTGGACGGTTTGGTCGAAGGCGTCGAGGAGCCCGTTGAGGTCGTCCGGGGCGGAGGGGTGCATCGGCATGCCCACAGAGTACTTACTCTTGATCCATGACCTCCTCCGCCCGAGATCTCCGTCCGGACGCCCGGTATCGGCTCGTCGTGGCGGGGGTCGTCGTCATCGGTCTGCTCGCCAGCCTGGTGGCGGCGCGTTTCAGCGGTGCGGCGCAGCCGCTCGAGGCTGGATTGAGCACGGCTGGGCCGGTCGTGCGTTGGGCGCTGCCGCTCGTCCGGGTGGTGCACGACGTGGCGG
This sequence comes from Dermatophilaceae bacterium, assembly GCA_039924465.1. GTDB lineage: Bacteria > Actinomycetota > Actinomycetes > Actinomycetales > Dermatophilaceae > JAKDLQ01. The sequence continues at coordinate 764 of JBDTAU010000351.1, read as the reverse complement.
CCTCCCTGACTGTTGGTGCGCTGCTGCTCGCGGCGACGATGATCCCCGGCGCGACCAAGGCTGCTTCTGCGCAGGTGGAGGAGCCGCGTCGCGCCGCAGCGATGTCGTTGGCCATGGTGGCAGCCTTCGTCTGGGCGATCGCGGGTGCGGTCGGGGTGGTCCTGTGGTTTGCCGATCTGGCCGGCGTCCCCGTCAGTGACCCGAGCTTCGGTGTGCAGTTCTCGAGCACGGTCTGGGCGGTCGAGCCACTCCGGGTCGGGTTGATCAGTGCGATCACCGCCGCCCTGATCGCGTCCGTGGCTGCGCTGGCCCGGGCCAGGTCGGTCGCCGTCTTCCTCCTGGTCGCGTCCCTGTTCGCCATCGTGGTGCTCGGGCTCGCCGGCCACGCTGGGGGCTCCGCTGACCACGAGACCGCCGTCAACGCGATCGCGGCCCACCTGCTCGCGGCGACGGTCTGGGTCGGGGGCCTGCTCGCCCTCATCGTGCTGCGCACCTCCATCGGCGATGCCCTGGGCGTCGTCGTCAAGCGCTACTCCAGCGTGGCGCTGTGGTGCTTCGTCACGCTCGGGATCTCCGGGGTCATGTCGGCGTCGACGCGGCTCGACGGCCCGTCGGACCTGACCACTCCCTATGGGGTGCTCATCCTGGTCAAGGCGGGGGCGTTCACCCTCCTCGGGATTGCGGGGTGGCGACACCGGGTCTCGACGATCAAGGCCATCGATGCCGGTGATGGCGGCCGCCCGTTCCTGCGGCTCGCGATCGGG
>JBDTAU010000350.1:0-2713 GCA_039924465.1 Dermatophilaceae bacterium | reverse complement strand
CCGGGGTGGCTGTGCCGCAGGGCGTTCCCGAGCAGGTTGGCCAGCACCTCGCCCATCCGGTCGGCGTCCAAGCGCACAGTGGGGTCTTGTCCGAGCATCTCCAGGTGGAGCTGTATGCCGTTGGCGTCGTACTGCGCCCCGGTGGCGGTGGCGGCCTGCCGGGCCACGGCGGCCAGCGGGCCCAGGCGAAGGTCCAGGTCGAGACGATGCTCCTCGGCCCTGGACAGTGCAGACATGTCGTCGATGAGCCGCCGCATCCGCCCGACCTGGGTGAGCATCGACTCCCACGTCTCCGGGTCCTTGGGCAGCACCCCGTCTGCGGCGGCCTCCGTCGTGGCCTGGAGCGAGGCGAGCGGGTTACGCAACTCGTGGGCGACATCGGCGATCAGCTGGCGGCGGACCGACTCGGTTCTGGCCAGCCGGTCGGCCATCCGGTTGAAGGAGTCGGTGAGCTCGCTGAGCTCGTGGCCCAGCCTCGGGGTTGGCACCCGCACGGTGAGGTCGCCGCCGGCGACCCGACCCGCGGCGGCGGCGACCGCGGCGATCGGGTCGGCCACTCGGCGCGAGACCAGCCACGTGACGGCCAGGGTCGCGATCAGCGCGACGAGCACGCCCACTCCCAGAGCGATCCACAGGGCCTGCCCGAACGCGTTGTCGACGTGGGTCTGCAGGCCGGGCGGGATCTGAGCGGTGACCTTCTCCAGGTGCCGGTGGAACACCGTCGGCGCGATGAGCAGGGCGACGACCAGCATCGAGGCCGCGCCGGACCAGACGATGAGCGTCATCGCGAAGAACAGCCGCCACACCAGCCGGGAGACGTCGAAGCGGCTCATCCCGGGCCCATCCGGTAGCCGACCCCGCGCACGGTCAGGATGTATCGCGGATCCAGGGAGTCATCACCAAGCTTGCGCCGGATGTGGGCCAGATGGACGTCGACGAGGTGCTCGTCGCCGACCCAGCCCGGCCCCCACACCCGGTCGATCAGCTGGAGTCGGCTAAAGGCCATCCGGGGCTGCCCGGACATGACCTCAAGGAGGTCGTACTCGGTCGGTGTCAACGGCACACGCTCCGCGTCGAGGTGGACCTCGCGGGGCGCCGGGTCGATGACGAGCCGCCCGAATCGGCGGGCGGGCTCCTCGGTGAGGCTCTCGCCACCCGACTGGCCCGAGCGTGGTCGGCGCATCAGGGTCCGGATCCTGGCCACCAAGACCCGCGGGGAGAACGGTTTGCTCATGTAGTCATCCGCCCCGGCCGCCAGCCCGACCAGGGTGTCCAGCTCCTCAGAGCGCGCCGTCAGCATGATGACATACGCGTCGCTGAAGGTTCGCAGCTGCCGGCACACCTCGATGCCGTCCATGCCCGGCATGACGACGTCCAGGACCACGACATCTGGTGGCTCGGCGCGCGCCAGGGCCAACGCCTCGGCGCCGTCACCGGCCGTGCGGACCTCGAACCCGTCCCGCTCCAGGTACGCGGCCACCGCCTTGCGCAGTGCCGCCTCGTCGTCAACGACCAGGGCACGGAACGTGCCTTTCCCTGGCGCTCTGCTGTCGGTGATCTCAGCCATCTCGTCCATTATCGCCGTGCGACCGGGGACTCGGGCGAGCCAGGGACCCACCGCTCGACGGATCAGGATGAGCGGCACCGTCTCGCCCGGGGATGTGCACGGCGACCCCCTCCCCCAGACCCTGAGGTTCCTCTCCCACGGCCACCGGTGCCTGGACGGGCTCGGTCTGGTCGCCGCGCTGCCTCAGCTCGTCGGCGAGGCCGCCACCTGGCCGGCCAGCGTCGTTGCAGCCGACTCCACCTCGACGGGGAACCAGTCGGCTCGCACCCTGGATCGAGCTGCTGGCGTACCAAGTCGTGCAGGAGTCGCTCGACGCCGTCCTGCGGCAGACCGACGCGAGGGCGGGTCCTCGTGCGGCGGGTCGAGTCCGGGAGTAGGGCCCATTTCTGGGCATGCCAGAGTAGCCGCAGGGTTCCCGCTCGCCCGATGAAGGTTCACTCAAGGCCCGACCCGGGTCGATGAGTTCATCGTTTCTTGACTGTTTGGCCGGGCGGTTCTCAATGTCCGTCGGCCACGATCGAGGCAACGCAGTGTCCTTGACCTATCTCGAGTCCCCGTCGTGAGCCCTTCTCTGGCCCGCCGTCGCCCCCGAGCGGTGGTGGCGAAGTCCGCCCGGGCGACCATGACCTTGGAAGGGAACCGATGTCGAGCATGCCGACCTCCTCGCCTGCGACCCTGCCGCTCGCCATGGGCGTCGGGCCCGGGTTCGGCGGGTTCCTGGGCTGGGCCGCAGCCTTTGTCGTCCTGGCCGTGCTGATCGCCCTCGCCTGGTGGAGCACCCATCGGCGGCGCCGAGAGCCCGACCTGAACGACCGTCAGATACCCGGGCAGGTATATTCGGACCTCTCCCGGCATCGAGGTGATAACTGATGACCGCTGCACGCTCAGACCTGGTATGGGTCTGGCCCGTCGTCCTGCTGCTCGGTGTGGCGGCGCTGTTCTGGGCCCTGATGCTCCTGCGACGCGCCGGCGACGGCGAGTCGGCACGCCGGAGGCCGGGCGAGGGCGACGACACGGCGCGTGCCATCCTGGCCGAGCGGTTCGCCCGTGGACAGATCGGCGAGGTGGAATACCTGCAGCGCAGGAGAGTTCTCGATGAGCGGTGAGGTCAGCAGACGACAGGCGCTGGCCATCGCGGGCCTGGGC
>JBDTAU010000349.1:0-4656 GCA_039924465.1 Dermatophilaceae bacterium | reverse complement strand
TGCCCAAGGCGCGGTCGGGCTAGGCGGCGTCCCGGACTGCTGGTCCTTCCCAAGGAGCGGCGACCTGCGTACAGTGGGTTCCATTAGATGTTACGACGTTCCAAAATGTCGGAGCCCAGCCACGAGGAGCAGCCCATGATTTCGACCCCGGTCGACACCCCATCGGCGGAGGTCGCGGACCTCGCGGCCGACCTGCGAAGCGCCGGCCGTGCCTGGGCCGCGAGGCCGCTCGCCGAGCGTCTCGAGGTGCTCGCGGCCTGGAAGGTGCAGATCGAGGCGGCGCGGATGGACCTCGTCGAGCAACTGAGCCGCGACACGGGCCGGACCGGCCTCTCGCACCTCGAGGTCGACGCGGTCCTTCAGTCCATCGACCGCATGTCGGGCTGGGCGCCGCAGGTGCTCGCTCCTCCGACGCCGGTCCCGAGCGCCGACCCGGGAGTCACGATCACGGCTGCGCCGGTCCCCTTCGGTCTCGTCGGGGTCATCTCACCGTGGAACTTCCCCCTCCAACTCGCTCTCATCGACGCTGTACCCGCGCTCATTGCCGGGGCTGCGGTCCTCATCAAACCGAGTGAGATCACGCCGAGCTTCGTGCCCGTCCTGCGCCGGACCATCGCGGCCGTCCCCGACCTGGCGCGGGTCCTCGGGATCGTCGAGGGCGGCCCCGCGGTCGGTTCGCAGGTCATCTCCGTCGTCGACGCGATCTGCTTCACCGGCAGCGTCCGGACGGGTCGGCTGGTCGCCGCGGCCGCGGCGGAGCGCTTCATCCCCGCCTATCTCGAACTCGGCGGCAAGGACGCGGCCATCGTCACAGCCGATGCGGACCTCGAGGTCGCCAGCTCGGGCATCCTCTGGGGGTCCACCGCGAACACGGGCCAATCCTGCATGTCACTCGAACGTGTCTACGTCGAGGAGCCGGTGGCGAGCCGTTTCATCGAGCGTCTCGTGGCCAAAGCGGAGCAGGTGACGCTCGAGTCAGGAGGCTCCGGCGTCGGCGACATCGGGCCGTTCATCGACCCCCGGCAGGCGGATCTGGTCGCCGCCCAACTCGAGGATGCGGTGGCCCGCGGCGCGACGATCCGCACCGGTGGCGTCATCGAGGAACATGGCGGACGCCGCTTCCTACGACCCACCGTCGTGACCGGCGTGGACCACGACATGGCGATCATGACCGAGGAGACGTTCGGCCCGGTCATCCCGGTCATGGTCGTGGTCGACACGGAGCAGGCCATCGAGCTCGCGAACGCCACCGACTACGGACTGTCCGGGGCCGTGTTCGCTGCTCCCGAGCGAGCCACCTCGATCGCCGCGCAGATGCTCGCGGGAGGCATCAGCATCAACGACGCCTGCCTCACGGCCTTCGTGCCGGAGGGCGAGAAGCAAGCCTTCAAGTCGTCCGGCCTGGGGCCGACGCGGATGGGTCCTTCGTCACTGCGTCGCTTTGTCCGCCAAAGGGTCTTCCTGACGCGGGTCCAGCAAGAGATCCAGCCCTGGTGGTATTGCGATGACTCCGTCGCAGCGGGGGATTCACGAAAGGAAGCAACCCCATGAGCAGGTGGCCCGATTTCCCCGTCCTCGCCGATCACCTGGGGCAGTGGGAGGGAGAGTACGTCCACCTCGACCCCGACGGTCGAGAGATCGACCGGCACGCCTCGCACCTGCTCGCCACCGTCCCCGAGGACGGCTCGTTCGACATACACCAGGTCAACACCTACACCTGGGCTGACGGACGCCGCGAGCAGGTCGAGTTCGGCGGGACCCTGAAGGGCAAGGACATCCACTTCGACACCGACCGGATCCTGGGCAGCATGCATCAGATCGATCCGCGCACCATCCTGCTCGTCTGGAGCTACAAGACGCTGCTCGAGCCGGGCAACAGCGTCCACGAGATCATCCAGTTGAGCGAGGACGGCCAGGAGAAGGTGCGCACCTGGCACTGGATGGAGAGCGACCGCTTGGTGCGGCGCACGGTCATCCGCGAGCGCAAGGTCGCCTGAGCGCCGGCGTGACGACAGTGCGGCCCCTCCCAGCGGTGGGAGGGGCCGCACTGCTGGCAACTCGGGGGTCTCAGGTCATACCAGCAGCCCGCCGGTTATCGGTGCTGCTACTGCCCTGACCGGTCGGGATGGCCGACGCGGACGACGACCTTGCCCTGACTTCGGCCGCGCGCGAGATGCTCGACGGCGGCGGGCACGGACTCCAGCCCCGTGAACGGGGTGGGGTCGATGGCGACCTCGAGCAGACCGCGTGCGTCCCACTCGAGGATCCGTCCGAGTGCCTCGGCGTGGTGCTCGGCGTAGTGGGCGTTCTGGAAGCCGATGATGCTCGCTGACGTCCAGTAGAGGTGCTCGTAGACGCGTGGCGCAAGGACCGGCGTGGGCCGACCCGGTCCGATGTCGGCCGAGTGGCCCGCCGTGACGAGACGACCTCGGGGCGCCAACCGGGCCAGGAGGGTGTCGAAGAGCGGACCGCCGACGGTGTCGACGACGAAGGGCACCGAGCCCCCGTACTCGGCGTCGAGGACATCGCCGATGTCCTCGACGGTCCGATTGACCGGGCGAGAGCATCCGAGGCTCTTCAGCAGGTCGACCTTGGCGGGGGACGAGCACACACCGATCACCTCGTTGCCGGCGCGGGCCGCGAACTGGACGAGGAACTGACCGAGTCCACCGGCCGCAGCGGTGACGACCAGGGTCTCGCCGCTGCCCATTCGGCCGGCCTGTTCGAGGACCAGCAGCGCGCTGACCGCGGAGGTGCGCAGCGCGACATAGCGTGGGTCGGTGGACGGCACGAGGGTGGCCTGCTCGGATGGGATCCGGTAGAACTCCCGGTATCCGCCGCCGAGGCGCGACGTGACGACGGCATCGCCGATCCGATGGCTCTCGACGCCGGGGCCGGCGTCCACGACCACCCCGACGGCCTCCACGCCGAGGTCGCGGGGCAGGGTCGTGGTCAGGTAGGGCACGTCGCCGCGGCAGAGCGCTTCGTCGAAGAGACCGTTGACCCCGGCCCACTCCTGCCGGACGATGACCTCGCCGGGTCCGGGAGCACCGACCGGCTCGGGGACTAGCTCGGCAGCGTCCGCGAAGGAGTCGGCGAGACGCACCTGCTGCCACCGGCGACCGATCATGTGGACACCTCGACGATGACCTTGCCCTGGTTGTGCCCGGCCATCAGGCGGGCGAACGCCTCCGGAGCCTGGTCGAGGCCCTGATACCGGTCCTCGACGACCTGGAGCTCGCCGGTCCTGATCAGAGTTGCGAGATGCTCGTGCTGTTCGTCGATGAGGTCGTTGTGGTCGTACACGACCATGCCGTGGACCGTGGCTCGGGCCCCGATGATCGGTCCGACGAGCATCGTCGTCGGTGGGCCGCCATTGTATTGGTCCATCAGGCCGATGAGGCTGATCCGGGCCCCGACCGCGAGGTGGCTGACGACGCCCGCGAGCGTGTCGGCGTCCCCCATGTGGAGGTAGCCGTCAACGCGGTCCGGTGTCGCCTCGGCGAGCCGCTCCGCAAAGCCTGAGCCGCGCAGCACGGCGACGTCATAGCCGAGCTGTGAGGTCGCGATCTTGGCCTTCTCGGGGCTCCCCACGACCGCGATGGTGCGGGCGCCAGCGAGTCGGGCCAACTGTCCGGCGACGGCCCCGACCCCGCCCGTGGCCGATGAGACGACAACGGTCTCACCCGCGCACGGGCGGATCTGCCGGGTGATCGCGGCATAGGCGGTGAGGCCCGGCATCCCGAGGACGCCGAGGGCGTGCGACGGCTGGACGCCCTCAGGCACCCGGATCGGGGCCAGCCCCTCCGCGTCCAGGACCGCGTGCTCTCGCCAGCCGGTCTCGGCCATGACGACATCACCGACCCGCAGGCCCGCGTCCCCGGACGGGGCCGGCCCCGGAGGGCCGCACTCCTCGACCACCGCGACCGAGCGGCCCGGGACGAGCGTCCCGGGAGGCACGGCGGCCTCGCCGAGGTGACGTCCGATGATCGCGGTGCGCAGGTAGGGGTCGAGCGACAGCTCGAGCACCCGGACTCGCACCTGGCCGGGGCCGGGGGCGGGCACCACCGCGTCGACGACCGCGAAGTCGTCGATCGACGGCATCCCCTCGGGGACTCGGGCCAGGATGACCTGTCTGCTGGGTCGGTCAGTGGTCGCCGTCATGGGTCAGTCGCTGACTCGGACTTCTTGGATCAGGGTGCGCCGCACGCACACACCGTTCTCGACCCACTGCCACGTCCGGCTGCGGTTGTTGCCGCTGTCGTCGAGCACGATCATCTCGAAGAGCTGCTGGTTGCGCGTCGCGTCCGCGCTGCGGTAGCGCCAGGTGAGGTAGACCGCGTTCTCGTCGAGCCCCCACGTCACGCCGTCGAGCCGCTCCGTGTCGAAGCGCATCCGGCCATGGCCGTCATAGATGCCCGGGAAGGAGTACTCCTCGGTGCGCCCGTCGTCCCAGGTGTAGGTGTTGACCTGGAAGTAGTCGTTCGAGCCGTCCTCTGGGAAGCGGCAGGACAGGTGCGACTTGTGCTGGTCAATGATCTTTCCGTCAGCGTCCACGTGCGTGTAGACGCCTTCCCACTCGCCGTCGTGCTTGGCGAGCAACGGCATTCCTTCGCGAATTCCCATGACTTCACTACCTTTCGTTGGTGCGGATAC
>JBDTAU010000348.1:0-4067 GCA_039924465.1 Dermatophilaceae bacterium | reverse complement strand
AGCGTCTCGAGGTCCGCCCGACCAAGCAGTGGGGCCAGAACTTCGTCGTTGACCAGAACACCGTGCGCAAGATCGTGCGGATCGCCCAGGTCGGCCCGGAGGACTCCGTCGTCGAGGTCGGGCCGGGGCTCGGTTCGCTGACCTTGGCGCTGCTGCCGATCGTCGGGCACGTGACTGCGGTCGAGGTCGACCCCCGGCTCGCCGGAGCCCTGGAGGAGACGGTCACGGCGTACCAGCCGGAGAACGTGGCCAAGCTGCGGATCATCGCGGCCGATGCGCTGACCGTCACCACCTTGCCCAAGCCGAAGCCGACGGCGCTGGTGGCCAACCTGCCCTACAACATCTCGGTGCCGGTCGTGCTCTCCTTCCTCGAGCGGTTTCCCACGATCCAGCGGGTCCTGGTCATGGTGCAACTCGAGGTCGCCGAGCGGCTCGCCGCGCCCCCGGGCAGCAAGACCTACGGTGTTCCGAGCCTCAAGGCGGCCTGGTACTGCCACGTCGAACTCGCCGGGCGGGTCGGACGCAACGTCTTCTGGCCAGCACCCAACGTCGACTCCGGGCTCGTCTCCCTCGTGCGGCGCGACCCCCCCGAGACGAGTGCCTCGCGGGAGGAGGTCTTCCGCTGCATCGACGCGGCCTTCCTCCAGCGACGCAAGGGCCTGCGCCGGGCGCTCGCGGGCTGGGCCGGGTCGGCGCAGGCGGCCGAAGCGGCGCTGCGCGCGGCGGGGATCGACCCCATCACGCGCGGCGAGCAGCTCGACATCGTCGCTTTCGCCCGGATCGCCGAGGCGCACTCCGCCCTGACGGGAACGAGGCTCGATGAGACCTCATAGGGTGGCGGCATGACGACCGCCCCGACGCCGCCCCGGTCAGTGACCGTGCGGGTCCCGGCCAAGATCAACCTCGAGCTGCGGGTCGGCCCGCGGCGTGCGGACGGCTATCACGACCTGGCCACCGTCTTCCAGGCCGTGTCGCTCTACGACGAGGTGTCGGTGGCACGCTGCGACGACTGGCAGGTCATCCCGGCAGGTGCCTATGCCGACCAGATCCCCACCGACGAGAGCAACCTCGCACTGCGTGCCGCCCGGCTCATGGCCGAGCGCTTCCACGTCGATGAGGCACTGTCGGTGCGGATCGACAAGGACATCCCGGTCTCAGGAGGGCTGGCCGGTGGCTCGGCCGATGCGGCCGCGACCCTGGTGGCCTGCGATCAGCTCTGGGGGCTGGGCCTCGACCGCGAGGACCTGGTCCGACTCGGGGCCGAGCTCGGTAGTGACGTGCCGTTCCCGCTCATGGGTGGCACGGCCATCGGCACGGGGCGCGGTGAACAGCTGGCCCCCGCGCTCGCTCGAGGTGGGGTGCGCTGGGTCCTCGCCATCAGTGACATCGGGCTCTCGACACCAGCCGTCTATGCCGAGTGCGACCGGCTCCGGTTGGACGCAGACGCCGACGGATCCCCGCAGGTCCCGGCGCCGCAGGTCAGCGCGGAGCTGATGGCGGCCCTGCGCGCAGGAGATGCGAAGCAACTGGGCGCGGCCCTGACCAACGACCTCGAGCCGGCCGCCTTCGTGCTGCGCCCCGAGTTGCGGGAGCTGCGTGACGCGGGTGTCGAGTTCGGCGCGCTGGGGGGGATCGTGTCGGGATCAGGACCCACGGTCGCCTTCCTCACCGATAGCCATGAGGCGGCCCTCGACCTCTCGGTCTCGTTGGCCGCCTCCGACCTGTGCCGGGACATCCGCAGAGCCAAGGGCCCGGTCCACGGTGCCCACGTCGTGCCGGGACTCCGCCCCGACTGACTGCTGCAGCCAGCAGGTCCCGATGGCGGCTCACCCACCCTAGAAAGCATCCATGGCCAATCTTGTCTCCCTCGAGCGCGTCTCGCTCGTCTTCGGCACCGCCCACGTCCTCGACGACCTGTCCCTCGGGGTGCTGACCGGCGACCGCATCGGCGTCGTCGGCGTCAACGGCGGTGGGAAGTCGACCCTGTTGCGCGTCATCGCGGGAGTGCAGGAGCCGGACGAGGGCCGGATCTCCAAGCAGGGCGGCGCAGAGGGCATCCGGATCGGGATGCTCGCGCAGGAGGACGTGCTCGACCCGGCGTGGACCGTGCGGGAGGCCGTCCTGCAGGACCGGCCCGAGCACGTCTGGGCCGGCGACCCCCGGATTCGCGACGTCCTCACCGGCCTGCTGGGAGGGATCGGGGGTGAAGCCATGGGCGGCCTCGACACCCTGGTCGGCCCCAAATCCGGTGGTGAGCGCCGTCGCCTCGCCCTCGCCAGGCTCCTGGTCGACGACCCGGAGCTGCTGTTGCTCGATGAGCCGACCAACCACCTCGACGTCGAGGGCGTTGCCTGGCTGGCGGATCACCTCGCGACCCAGCGACCGCGGCCCGGGAACGCCACGATCGCCATCACCCACGACCGGTGGTTCCTCGACGCCTACGCGACCACGACGTGGGAGGTCGAGAGCGGCACGGTGAGCAGCTACGAGGGCGGCTACGCGGCCTATGTCCTGGCCAAGGCCGAGCGCGACCGGCTGGCAGGGGTTGTCGCCGACCGGCGAGCCAACCTCCTGCGTAAGGAGCTGGCGTGGCTGCGCCGCGGACCGCCCGCCCGGACGAGCAAGCCCAAGTTCCGGATCGACGCGGCCAACGCACTGATCGCCAACGAGCCGGCGGCCCGAAACTCCGTCGAGCTGGCCTCCTTCGCCACCAGGCGGCTCGGCAAGGACGTCCTCGACCTCGAGGACGCGACGGTCGTCCTGGGCGAACCGCCGTCCGAGCGCGTCATCCTCGACCGGGTGACGCTGCGCCTGGCGCCGGGGGAGCGGATCGGGATCGTCGGCGTCAACGGCGCCGGCAAGTCGACCCTGTTGCAGGCCCTGACCGGCGACGTGGCGTTGACCCAGGGGCGCCGCAAGATCGGCAAGACCGTCGCGATCGCGCACCTGACCCAGGAGGTGCGCGAGCTCGAGCGCTTCGGGGCGTGGCGGGTGATCGAGGCCATTGAGGACGTCAAGCAGTGGACGACCTTGGGCGGCAAGGAGATCAGCGCCAGTCAGCTGGCGACGAGACTCGGCTTCCCCGGCGGACGTCAGCAGGCCCGGGTCGGTGACCTGAGTGGTGGGGAGCGCCGCCGGCTCCAACTGACCCGGCTGTTGCTGACCGAGCCGAACGTCCTCATCCTCGACGAGCCGACCAACGACCTCGACATCGAGACGCTGACCTCCCTTGAGGACGTCCTCGACGGCTTCGCGGGGACCCTCATCGTCGTCTCCCACGACCGCTACCTCCTCGAACGCGTCGCCGATCATCAGGTGGCCCTCCTCGGGGACGGCAAGGTGCGTGACCTGCCGGGTGGGGTGGAGGAGTACCTCCGGCTACGACACGCGGCGCCGCGCCCAGGGGGAGCGGGCGCGCCCACGCCGCCCAGCGGCATACGGCCGGCGTCTTCCGGAGCGGGGGCCGCGACCCCGGGCGCGCAGCGGGAGGCGCGCAAGACGATGGCGCGCATCGAGAAGCAGCTGACCCGCCTGACCGATCGGGAGGCCAAGATCCACGGCGACATGGTCACGGCGGCGACCGACCCGGCGCGGTTGGCCGAACTCAGCACATCACTGCAGGCGGTCCTCGACGAGCGGGAGGAGCTCGAGCTGGAGTGGCTCGAGGTGGCCGAGCTCCTCGAGTGACCACGCGTCGAGTGGTCCTGCGGTTCGGGACGAAGGCTGTGCTTTGGGACAGGAACTGCGTGGCGAACGCCCGCTCGTGCCCCGAACCGCAGCCTCTCCGCCGAACACCGCACCCTCCGGTTCCAGTGGGAGCCCCTTGCAAACTATCTTGATATCAAGATAGTTTAGAGCGATGGAGATGAGACTGCATCACGTCCAGGTGTCCGGGCCGGCCGGTTGCGAGGAGGTCATGCGAGCCTTCTACGTCGGCGTCCTCGGAATGACCGAGGTGGCGAAGCCGGCCCTGCTGCGCTCGCGTGGTGGCGCCTGGTTCCGGTCGGGGGAGGCCGAGATCCACGTCGGGATCGAGGAGGGGTTCGCGCCGGCGCGAAGGGCCCACC